>CAYUYD010000243.1:0-4394 GCA_964449105.1 uncultured Planctomycetaceae bacterium
AGTACCATTGTGGATTGTGGATTGCGGATTCTCCGGTATTCCGGCAATCCGGCATTCCGGTCTCACGGTCCATCTTCTTATTGTCAAAGAACACCCGGGCGCACCAAAGGCGCCCGTGGCACGCCGTAGTCCCCTGAGGACGAAGGCGGCCTCCATATTAACTTTTCCGTTGACGTTTGCGCGCGCAAACGTCAACGGAAAAACCGCCGAAATGACGTAAGTGCTTGTCCGCCAAGGAAGAAATATTTTTTATTTTTTTCGCCAACCCCCTTTTTTGCGTTGACGTTTAAGCGCGCAAACGTGAACGAAAAACGGGTGCCGTGGCCGCGGTGTTTGCGGCCACGTTAAAGCCGACTTGATACAAACGTGGTCGCAAACACCGCGACCACGCTACCCTGCCTCTGCGTGCCATAGGCTATTCTTCAGAGAGGGCCTCCATCGCCATGCTGACGACATCAGCAATCTTGTCCGTATCGTGCGGCACGATCAACCCGGTCAGCCAGCCGCTCTTGGCCTGGAAGTTATCGCGGGGCCTCACTTCAAAGCCGGCCTGCCTTAGGTCCTCAGACAGGTCGGCGGAAAGCCTCATATCAATGAGAAGATTTTTCTTTCTCACATACACGTACATGGCGTCGCTGCCGCCATTAGAGTATCCCAGATACCTGCTGTTGCGATTAATTTTCTCGTGGAATTTCGGGCATTCAGCCGCCAGGCGCTTTCGCAGCTCGCCTACCAACTCCTGCGGATAGTCCTTCAGCACATCCCACAGGAATTCCTCCGGCAACAGACCGGCATCGGCAATGACCACATTCCGTGAGTTCTTCCCCTCGACGTTCAGAGGCGTCTTCTTCACGCCTTTGGGCTGCTCTTGCGTCACTTGCTCGTTCGGCACTGAGACGCCATAGCCGACTATCAGGACGTCCTCCAAGATAAACGGATCGATATGAGCAACCAGGCGGCTCAGCCGATGCAGATACCTATAGGATGACTCATGTGGGTTCCCGGAAATGTGCCTGGCCACGACGTTGTCGGACGGCACTATGAATGCGCCGTACGCCTTTGCACCGGGCCGCTTGACCAGCCATTGGCTTGCGAAGACCTGCATCTTAAGGATGTCAAATTCAAAGCGAGCCAGAGGGCTCTTTTCGATCTCAAGGCAGACAGAGGCATCATCAGTTTCGAGAACCAGATCATTGTTGAACTTCGCACCCTCAAAAACCCGATGATTCGAGTGCAGTGTCAAACTCGGCTGCATCGACCGGATAATCTCTTCTATCCTGCCATCAAAATTGGCGGGATCGGACTCATGCTTATCCATGAGCGTCTGCAATTCCTTGGCCGAAATAGACGAGACGGCCTTGCAGAGCAGATCATTTATCGCCCCAGGAAATAAACTGCGGTCGCCGGCAACTTCACGAACCGTTACGCTGCAAACTCTTAGGCCCATCAATTCATCTTCCTGTCTATTAGACCTTCCAGCCGGTAGGGCGTGCAACTTAGGCCCGAAGGGCCGGGTTGCACGCGGAATACAAACCGTCGCGCCCGTCGCAAAACCGTCGCCGTGGTCATTCCGGCCATAGGTACTCCACTGAACCCGGCAAGTCGATTCGCCCGCCCCCCGTTTTCCTTATCGCTTCTTCTTGAGGGTGGAGAAGGCAAGCGAAAGTCTTTTGGCAACTTCCGCCATGTCTTGGCACCGAAAGTCACTGTATTTATCCTCAGAGGAATCAGACCGGTTCGGTCGGACGACGAATTTCGTCTTTCCGTTACGGGCAAGGCGAGGAATATCTCGCATTGGAACCAGCCATACCCGTTCCACGCTTCGCATATCTTCGGCCATCAGGACCGCAAGTAGATAGGCGTTTCCCAAATTGGAAAACGTCGTTTTCCGAACCTCAAAATGACAGATGTTCGGAGGCCTGTTCAGGCATTTTGTGCGAGACTTGATTTGGAGTGGAATTGCCATTCGGCTCTGTTTATCATAGATCAGAAGGTCAATGCCGTCATCGTCCGCCACTGGTTTAAAAGGTGCAAGGCGGCCTTGAGACTGCAGCATCAGTTCGTTACCGACGATATTCTCCGCCAGTGCGCCCTTCTGAGTTGATGATAGCCCCTGCGTGTTACTCATAATTGATTCCTTTCTCTGATCTTTGTATCAATTCCCGTGACCACGGCACTCGGCTGCGTTTGTGATTAATTTGCCTTTCTTCCGGCGACGCCCTTTGTGGCCTTGGTGATTTTTTTGGCCTTTTCTTTCGGGCGGAGGGAGCGTGTGGCTGCACCGGCCCGCCACATCTCGGAATTGCCTATCTCCGCCAGCTCCTCCCCAAGCCGCTTTTGATAATCGGCCTTGCCGCAGACGGCCAGGACTCGCCTGGTCTCTTCGCCGCCGGCGACCCGCTTGTAGAGTTCCTTGAAGACGGGCATGACGGCCTTTTTGAACTTCGGCTTCCAGTCCAGCGCGCCGCGCTGGGCGGTGGCTGAACAGTTGGAATACATCCAGTCCATTCCGTTCTCATCTACCAGGCGGATGAGGCTTTGGGTCAGTTCCTCGACCGTCTCGTTGAAGGCCTCCGACGGGCTGTGGCCGTGGGCGCGAAGCGTGTCGTATTGCGCCTCCATGATGCCGGCCAGTGCGCCCATCAGCACGCCGCGCTCGCCCGTCAGGTCGCTGAAGACCTCCTTCCGGAAGGTCGTGGGGAACAGGTATCCGGAGCCGACGGCGATGCCCAGTGCGATGCAGCGCTGCCGGGCCTTGCCTGTGGCGTCCTGCTCGACGGCGAAACTGGAATTAATCCCCGCACCGGAAAGGAAGTTCCGCCGGACCGAGGTGCCGGAACCTTTCGGCGCGACCAGGATTACATCGACGTCCTTAGGCGGGATAATCTTCGTCTGGTCCTTATAGACAATCGAGAACCCGTGCGAAAAGTACAGCGCATCGCCCGGATTCAGGCATTTTTTAATCGCCGGCCAGATGGCCTTCTGGGCAGCGTCGGAGACCAGCATCTGGACAACCGTTCCTCGCCTGGCAGCCTCTTCTATATCAAAGAGCGTCTTTCCGGGCTTCCATCCGTCTTTGACGGCGCGGTCCCAATCGGCCTTGAAACGCTTTGCCTGGCCGACGATTACGTTGAAGCCGTTGTCCCTCATATTGAGCGACTGGGCCGGACCCTGCACGCCGTATCCGATGACCGCGATAGTCTCGTTCTTCAGGACTTTTCGAGCCCTGGCGAGCGAGAACTCCTTGCGTGTGATCACTTCTTCCTTAACTCCGCCGAAATTGATAATCGCCATAACACATTCTCCTTTGCGAAAGATAACCGGTTATTGAGAGTGATTGTCTTATTTTTATAAGCGTGAAATTTCAAGAAGGTTTCTTCGGTACCGACGTCTCGTTTAGCCGTCGCCGGTACGGCGATGCTCGTTCAGGCCAGACAATGTGCATCGCGCGTGGCGGCGACCTTGGCGATGATTGATTCGGGCCGCTCGTCGGGGTTCCAGAGGGCTTCAGCCAGCAGGCACGGCGGCAGCGGCATACGCTCTTCCCACATTCCGTCCTCAACCAGGCCTGTAATGGTAAGTCTTTTCGGGCGTGCTGCCAGGGCGGCTTTGATCGTTCGGCAGACGGCAGGGAGGTGCTTTCGCCAGCCGATCTCGACCTGTTTCCATCGCGGTTCGACCAATCGAGTTCGGCTATGAATGAAGTCCCGGTCGGCCCGGCCCATCACGAACGGACCGAGTTGGTGCTCAAAGGTGTCAAAACTCTGGCAAATCATGCCCTTGAGGATAAGCCCCACGTCCTCGTCCCGACCCCGCAGAGACGCCGCTTGGCGGGTGTAGTCCAGTGCTTCGTCGAGTTTCTCCAGACCGCTTACATTGTAGGTGTATGGAAAGGCCCCCACGTCCGACCAGGTGATGTTAATCCGCGGATCGACGGCCTTGATGTGGTCGATGTTGCCGCGGATGCCCGAGGCGTGCAGGCAGAAATGTATCCACAGGTCCGGGTGTCGCTCCAACAAGGCATCACTGATGTAGTTGACCCAGCGGGCAGCCAGTTCGGCGATGGTCTTTCGACCGATCTTCAGGGCGGAGGTTTCGGTGAATATCTCGAAGTAGATACCGTCGCCGCCGAGTGGCAGGTATTGCTCCTCATAAGTGCGAATAACGCGGTCGCGCCACCAGGCCATCTGGGCCGGGTCGGATGGGTTGACCGGTTCGCCCCATCCCCACGTGAAGCCCCAAATTAACTTGATGCCCAGCGAGTGGGCATAATCGGTAATCTCGCGGGCATTGACGGGTGCGTAATCGTTCCAGACGATCAGGATGTTCATCTTCCATCGGCTCATGTTCTCCAGGAAGCGCCGGTAGTCATAGACGATGTGCCCCCAGGTCCA
>CAYUYD010000244.1:0-4327 GCA_964449105.1 uncultured Planctomycetaceae bacterium
CTGTTGTGTCGG
This sequence comes from uncultured Planctomycetaceae bacterium, assembly GCA_964449105.1. Taxonomy (GTDB): domain Bacteria; phylum Planctomycetota; class Phycisphaerae; order SM23-33; family SM23-33; genus JAUWNJ01. The sequence goes on from CAYUYD010000244.1 coordinate 13, forward strand.
TCCTGGCGAGGATTACGCGGTTTCGTCCGGGCGTAATCTGGCCTGTGATTCTTGTTCTTCTTGCAGCCCCCGCCTGGGCGTTCTTCGAGAAGGTCGGTACCGACAAACTCGACTACGCCCTCATCGCCGCCCGCGTCGGGCCTGGAGAAGCCATTTTCGCCCCGCCGGACTTCGGCGAGCTCAGTCGAGCCGCGACAGAAGATATATTTTATCCGGTTCGGCTGCAGACGACGCTGGCGGCAGAATGCGAGAAGTTCATCAAGCGCCATCCCGACAGCGCCGGCGCCGCTGCTGTTATGTGGATCATAGCTACGGCAAAAGACGTTCGAATCGACAAACGCGCCCTTTCCGCCGGGTCGGTCCGTTACGTCTATGCCGGTCCGTCCGCCGAGTCGAACGGAGCCTGGGCAAACCTGGCTGAACGACACCCGCGCCAGCCGCAGGCGTTTGTCGCGCACCAGCGACTGGGTATCCAGGCGCTCCGCGAAGGGCGCATCCAAAAGGCGCGAGAGCACCTGCGAATCGCACAGACACTCCTGGCGACATACCTGGGACAACAGGACTCGGATGCGCCGGCGGGTCTGGCCGGCGTGTTCGCCCCTGACGAATCCCTTCCGGGACGGGAATACTACCGGAAGATACTCGACGAAACCGACAACATCATTTGGCTGATGGAAACGAATAAGGTCCTCGACGGCGAATTGAAAAACGCCGAGGCATTCAGGGATTACATGAGGCTCTGGCCTTTTACCGGTACGAAAAGCAAGGAACTGCAAGACCTGGAAAAGGATTATCAGGACACCAACCTGGCCGATAACTTCCGCCTTCAAGCGGCACTGGCCCAGGAGAATAAACTCGACCGTGCACTGCAACTTTCCCGACTGGCCGGTGAAATCGACGATGCCGCCATCGCGGCAAATTATGAACTTGGCCTCCTGGCTCTGCGACTGGAAAAGACGCCGGAATGGTCGAAAATGAATCTGAAAACGGCGGAGCATTATTTCAAGGTCTCCAAAAGCGCCCAGGACAACCCATATCGCACCTCTGCTGAGCAGCACCTGACCTGGCTGGCGGGAAGGAAGCAGCCAGCCACGATGCCTAATCGGAATACGGAAACACCATGAAACACAACCACGTGACGTTTATCAGTTCGTCGGTCGGAGCCGGGCACAACCAGGCCGCCGCGGCGCTGCTGGCCGGACTGAAGGCGAAAGCGCCGTCGATCCGGGCAGAGTTCATCGATGCGCTGGAGTACGTCCCGTGGTGGTTCCGCTGCGCCTATGCCGGCGGGTATGAGCTGATGGTTACGAAATTTCCCCGGCTGTACGGGCTGGGATACAGGATCAACAATCGTCCCAAAACCGCCCGCCGAAAAATCGGTGAGCGACTCCGCCTGCGGCTGGAGTGGCGCTCGCTTAGCCGGATCCGGCGGCGTCTGCTCCGGCAGCGGCCGGCGCTGATAGTGGCGACGCACTACCTTGCCATGCCGATGATCGGTCGGCTCATACGCAGCGGCGCTGCGGCCGACCTGCGAATGATGGCGGTCGTTACCGACAATGAGGCCCACCGATTCTGGTACGCCGAAAACGTCGAAAGATGGTTCGTCGCCAACGACCACGTCGTCGAAGAATTGCAGGGGTGGGACGTCGAACCGGACCGAATTACCGTCAGCGGAATACCTGTTCATCCTAAATGGACCGCCCCGCCGGATAAGAGCAAAGTCCGCCGGGACTGGTCGCTGCCGGAGGGTGTCCCAATCGTACTGCTCAGCGGCGGAGCCTATTTCACCGTCGGACCGATTGGGCGGATTGCCCGCGGAATCCTCGCCGAGACAAACGCCCACGTGGTCGCCCTGGCGGGGTCTAATAAGAAACTCCTGGCGCAATTGTCGCAGATGCCCGAATCGCCGCTCCGCCTGACGCCCGTTCCGATGACCGACCGGCTCAACGAACTTGTCGCCGTCGCCGACGCGATGGTAACCAAGTCCGGCGGGCTGATGACGTCCGAATGTATCGCTTCCGGAACGGCGATGGTCCTGACAAAACCCGTTCCGGGCCAGGAGGCCGCCAACGCCGAACTGCTCGTCCGCCAACGCGCCGCCGTCATCGCCCCGACGAGCGAAGAGGTCGTCGCCCAAGTCCGCCGGCTGCTCGATTCGCCCGCCGACGCCGAAGCGCTCCGCACCAACGCCCGCCGGCTCTACAAGCCAGCCACCGAAACAATCGTTTCGGCCATTCTCGAAGCGATTCGCTCTTGAAATTGGTAGCCAGTAGTCGGTAGTCCTGAACGCGGGCATTTCTAAATCTCCGGCTCATACCCCGGCCAAGTCCCGGAATCACGGTTTGCGCAAATCCCCCGGCTGCGTGGCGGGCGAGGCGGGGTTGGCGGCCGGTTGATTATCTGGCTGGGCAACCGCCGCCTTTTTGGTGAAGAACGCCTTCAACTGCCGGATCGCCTCGGCCCGGTTGGCGGCCACCGCGTCGTTGTGCGGTCGAGCCGCATCCGCCTGCTCTTTGGTCCACTTGCCGATACGGTACCGCGAGCGTTCGAGCAGGTCATCAGCGATGACCGGCTTGCCACCGTTGAATGTCTTGGCCGCCGCGACGAAGTCCCTGAACAGGGAGCCCGGGGAGCTGTCCGACTCGTAGCCCGACTGGTTGACCTTTGGCGTCCAGTCGCGCTCGTTCAGCCACTGCCCGGCCAAGGCCTCTGCCTCCGGCGTGCCCAGCGAGGCCAGGGCCTTAAGCACATCGCCGCTGGGGCCCAGATTGTGGATCAACTCGCGGTGCTTCAGCCCGCTGATGCGGATCAGTTCCGGCAGCGACGCGGGCAGCCCCTTGTTCAGTTGCTCGACGATCACCGCCTCTGCCTCGGCCGGGGCGAGCTTGACGACCAAGTCGCTCAGCTCAATCTGGATCCATCTGAACAGCTCGTCCTTACGGCCGAGCAGCGGCTTCAGCCGCGGCACGTCGGTCTTGTCGCAGATCAGAGGCAGAACGTAGATGACCGTGTGGACCAGCGAGTTGAAGGCGTCTTTGCCGCGGGCCTCGGGCCATGGAACCTCGCCATGCAGCGTGCCGATAACGGTGGCCTTCAGCTCGTGCTTGCGGATGTAATCGGCGATGGTCGCGGACGAGACGCCAACGTCCAGGCTGGACCGCTGCTTCGGTGAGTCCGGCTGGGTGAGTTCGCCGCTGTTGAACCGGCTCGACTCGGGCAGGCCGGCGTCGACCACGGCAGCGGCGTCGTTGCCCGCCAGCAGGATCAGCCGAAGGCCGTCCATCGGCTTGAGGTCCGCGACGTCGGCCAGCACCAGCGGCTGGAGCGTCGCCCTCCGCCAGCGCAACGCCCAGAACCACAGCCGCTGGCGATAGTCCTTGTTCCGCGGCCACCAGCCGTCGAACGACTTGCGGCTGGGGAACGAGAACGTCGTCGCCCGCTGCATGACCAGGTTGGCCAGGTCGGCAACGCTCATGCCTTTGTCGAGCCGGTGGATGTAGTCGGCCGTCTGGCCTATGCCGATGCTCGCCCCGTCGAAGCAGAATCGCGAGTCGTCGAGCACCTTGGCCAGATCGGGCAGCAGGCCCGCCTCCAGCGTCTGCCGCGGGAAGTGCGCCAGGAACTCGCAAACGACGCCTCGGGCCGGGGCGTCGGCCTTGTCGAGCCGCTTGACCGCCAGCCGCAGCAGGTCGGCCAACTCCGCCGAATTGCCCGCTGCCGTGACGAACTCCTCCATCGCCGCCGAGCGGTTCAGGCAAGCACCGTAGCCGCGGTCGCTGAGCGACCAGATTTGGAAGTTCTTCGGGTCAAAGCCCGGATCGGTGTCCCGCTTGGGATTCAGCGACGGCCCGAACCGGACACTGCGCCCCGGCGTCAGTGTGGACAGTTGCCCTGTCGCCTCGGCGTGCTCCCTGGCGACCTTGGCGAAGACGTCATCGAGCCGCTTGGCCAACTTGCCGCCCGCACCCTCCCCCTGCGTGGCTGGTGCAGTCGCAACGTCATCGCCAGCCCAAGCCAGTGCAAGCCCAAGAAGAAGCCCTAATCCGGCCACCAGATATTTTCGCATAATCTCTCTCCCGCATTCGACCTAAGCATTAGACGCCGCAATCCCAGATCCGCAATCCACAATCCGCAATCCGCAACCTGCCTGCCGGCAGGCAGGTCCGCAATCATCTTATCCGATACATCTGCCCGCGGAGGTTGATGACGAGTTCCTCGTCCGCGCGCTGGCTGGCGAAGACCTGGTTCTGCTCAATCGTATTCTTCTTGACCAGTTCGAAATAGTCATTATCGAACCGCTTGATCTCCTTGATTT
>CAYUYD010000245.1:0-4315 GCA_964449105.1 uncultured Planctomycetaceae bacterium
AGAGCCTCTACAGAATTCTACAGATTTTGAGCCTGGTGCTTTTCGACAAAAGGCCTATTTTACAGGTGTTTTCTGAATACGATTACATAACCAAAAACACCCTTTGTTGTAACCAGTTGAAATTATTCGACTTCTAACGGGACACTACTGATTCGTAATTCGTAATTGGTAATTGGTAATTCGGGTAATTCGTGAAAATTCGTGTAATTCGTGGATAAAAATGACACCGAAAATCGCAACTGCTTGTCAGGCAAAGAGTTACGCTTTTCGCCTTCTTTCCTAAACTTTCCTAAACTTTCCTAAACTTTCCTAATCTTTCCCAATCTTTCCGAATCTTTCCGAATCTTTCCGAATCTTTCCGAATCTTTCCGAATCTTTCCGTTTCGATTCCGGCAGATTCGCTCCCCAACGGGGTCCTTCGGACCGCTCATCTGCCGGCTTGGGGCTGACCGCTGAATGCTGGTTGCTATGCGGTGGTGTTGTCTATCGTCGCGCGTCGGCGGCGACGGCGGGATCGACCTTTACCGGACCGGAATAGGGCCGAGCGGTCTGGAACTGCCGGCGAAGTTGATAACGGATAGATGCGTCCAGGTCGCTGAACGCCACGAAACGGTCGCGCCCCCATTGCTTGGCCTGAAGCAGGGCCTGATCGGCAAGGTACACCAGCATGTTAGGGTCGGTAATCTCGGCGTCCTTGGGATAAGTGGCTGAACCTATCGAGGTGGTAACGTGGATGTTCTGTCCATAGACGGAGAATTTTCGCCCGCTGACCGCCCGTCGTATTCGCTGTGCGAAGCGGCGCGACTGGTCCCTTCCGGCATCGGGCAGGATGATGCTGAACTCTTCGCCGCCCGTGCGTGCGACCACGTCCGAATCGCGTACTGCCCGTTTGAGAATTACCGCGAATTCCTTAAGGATATAGTCTCCGCTGGGGTGGCCGTAAGTATCGTTGACGACCTTGAAGTGGTCCAGATCGAATGCCAGCAGCGACAGGCTGCGATTGTACCGTCGGGCAATTTTGAACTCGTTTTCCAGAAAGGAATCGAAGTAGCGGATGTTCTGGAGGTGGGTCAACGGGTCGGTCGTGCTGAGTGTCAGCAGGTGCGCATTGTCGCGTCGCAGCTGCTTCAGCAGCGCCCGCTCGCGCGTCAGCGAGGCAGACAGCGCTTCGGTCGCCGCCCGTAGTTCGTCGTGAAGGGTCTTGCCTCGCAGAATCGCACGGAGGCGGGCGTCCAGTTCCGCCGGCGAGATGTTCTCGTCTGCAACGTCATCGGCGCCAGCGTTGAGGAAACGGCAGCGGGCCTGCTCGTCCGGCTCACAGGCAAGAACAATTAGCGGAAGGCATGGCGCCGAAGCATCGATGCGTAGCGACGCGGCCAAGCCGGTCGCCTCCGCCGGACAGCCGCAGGCGTGCAGGATTACCGCGTCCACCCCGCCGCTCCGGACCACCGCCATCGCTTCGGACGGCGTCACGGCGCAGAGAGTCCGCCAACCGGCTGACGCCAGTTGATCGCGCCGTCGGGCGGAACGTTCGCCGTCGGCATCCACGATCATTACCAGGCCTGAATTGCCCGAAGACAATTCACTCATTTAAGCCTCCCCGGGCCAATCCAAAAGAATAATTTCCGGAAGTCATGTTCTCGCTTTTCGTGGAGTCATTTCGCAGTGAATTGACCTCCTGATAGCAGTCTAAGATACAAATACAGGCCAAAACCAATTCGAGCGGGGAAAATTGCCACATGGCAAAAGAGGTGAATTACGCTTGCGAAACAGCCGTTACGCCGGCGCTGACCGCCGCCAGGATCCAGATGGCGATTTTAATCCGCCTGACGCTGCGGTCCACAGTTGAGCGACCGATGCCGCTGCGGGCGAGGCGGTCAAGGTATTCCACCCGGTGCATGATTGAACCGTGTCGGAAGTTCCGCCGGGACGGGCTGATGCCGTTCATCCGACCCACTTTCAGCAGGGCGTCGCCGAAGCGGGCTGCTCCATCGGCGGTCAGTTTGGCGTCCGCGTTACCCGTAACGGCGGCTGCAGCGAAGACGTCCGCCTGGCGCTCGAACCGCCGGCTCAACATGCCGAAAAACCATACCCACAATACGCCCGTCGCCGACATGGCCAGCAGTTCGACAACCGGCGATAAGAGGTTCAACCACGCCGCCGAACCGAACAGCAAAATCAGACCCGTCGTCAAGAAGATGACCATATACGGAATGTGGCGATGGACGACGTGCCCAGCCTCATGGGCAAAGATGGCCGCGACGTCATCATCGTCGAAATGCTCCAGCATCGCATCGCTTAAAAGGACGTACCGCACGGGACGCACTACGCCCATCGCCGCCGCATTGACTATCATACCTTCGGTGTGCCAGATTAAGATGTTGCGACAGGTTACGCCGACCTGCTTGCTCAACTGTTCGAGCCGGAGGCGGAGCGGTCCGTCCGGTAGCGGACTCGTCCGCCAGATGCGCACGATAATCGACGGCGCGGATATGAGAATCCCACCGAGCGCGACCACTACGCCGGCTCCCGCAGCCGCCGGGCCTATTGCAGGCTCGGCCAGGTACAGAACATCAAGCACCAGGACAATCGCCCCGACAAGAACGGCCAGAAAGAGCAGAGTCTGGCGGATGTTGAACCCCAGGAACTGCCTGCGGGTCCACACAGGACTGACCGCCTCGCCGGACAACGCCATCGCCTGGCTATTCTGCCGGCGCAGCGCACGGTCCAGCGGATATATCGCCCACCAGTACGCCAGAAGCGCAGCGATGAAAGGACCAGCCGCCAGCACCTTCGGCACAAGCGGAACCGCTTCCAGATGCAGCGTCTCGTTAATCAGACTCGCCCATCCCGCCGTCAGCAGCGCGCCCAGACCGACGAGAAGATAAACCTGAACCGCCGCCATTAGCGCCATAGGCCATCGGCCAAGTGCGCCGTTGCCGCGCATCATTCGCCGTAGGCCTAAAGACGCGCTGCCTCTCGCCGCCGCATATACCGACCCGACGTAGCCGACCGCGCCGGCCACCGCCGCCCACCACGGCAAAGCCATACAAACACCCGACACCGCCGGGAGCGACATCGCCACTATAAATCCAGATATCACAAGTATATGCATGGAGGTTTCTTCATATTGAATGTTCTTAAGCCCGGTATTTCACGGGGTCTTTGGCTCCGGCTTCGGCGAAGCCGGCAAGGCGGATTCGGCAGGCGTCGCAGCGGCCACAGGCGGCTCCGTCGTCGGCGGGGTCGTAACAGCTGTGCGTCAGCGAATAATCCACGCCCACCGCCAGGCCGGTGCGGATTATCTGTCCCTTGGTCATCTCCAGCAGCGGCGCGCGGATGCGGAACCGCCCCCTGCCTTCCACCGCAGCGGCTGTGGCGAGATTCGCCGTTGTCTCAAATGCCCGGATAAACTCGCCGCGACAATCGGGATAGCCGCTGTAATCCACCGCATTGACGCCTATGAAAATGTCGAACGCTCCGATGACCTCGGCGTAGCCCATCGCGACCGAAAGGAAAATCGTGTTGCGAGCAGGAACGTAAGTAATAGGAATTTCCGATTTTTGATTTTCGATTTTTGATTTCTCGTTATTGTAATCCGTGTAATCCGCGGACCGGTCTTTCGGGACTTCGATTTCATCTGTCAGGGCGCTGTGGCCGAAGCCGGCGGCGGCGGAAAGGTCAAGTTTCACCGTTCGATGCTCGACTGCGCCGAGCGCCTTTGCGATTCGCCCTGCCGCTGTCAGTTCGAAACGGTGTCGCTGACCGTAATCGAACGAAATCGCATGGCAGGCGAACCGGTCCCGCCGGGCCAAGGCCAGCGTTACAGCAGAGTCAAGCCCGCCGGAGAGAAGCACCACCGCAAGTTTCCTGTCGCCGCCTGACATAATCTACACGTTACACGCCTTTGCTTTTTCGTGCAATCTGTGTAATCTGTATCGCACCATGGCTGAAATCGAGACATTCGACAATCCGCATCCGGGGCGCGATTACGTAATCGAACATATCGCGCCGGAGTTCACGTCCGTCTGCCCTAAAACCGGTCAGCCGGACTTCGGCACGATTGAAGTCGAATACGTCGCCGACAAATTTTGCATCGAATTGAAGAGTTTCAAGCATTACCTTCAGAGTTATCGCAATATGAGCGTTTTTTACGAGGACGTTGTCAATCGCATCCTCGACGACCTTGTAGCCGCCTGCGGACCTGGACGGATGAAAGTAACAGGCAAATTCACCCCGCGCGGGGGAATCCACAGCATCATCACAGCCGAATATAAGAAAAAATAACGGCGTCTGAAAATGAACCACAAAGACC
>CAYUYD010000246.1:0-4308 GCA_964449105.1 uncultured Planctomycetaceae bacterium
ATGACATCTATAATACGAATAACAAATGTCAAGAATACCGGAATACAGAAGAATCCGCAATTTGTAATCCGCGTAATTTAGTGTACTCCGCGGACCGTATTGAGGAACGAATCGTGCCTCTGACATTGAAGGAGACATCTTTTCTTTCTATCCGGAACGGTCGCGACGACCCCGGATTTATCGGCGACCACGCCGTTCTCGAAGCCAGGACGGAACTGCTGGACCCGAACGACAGGAACCTGCTTCGGGCGGTGCTTATCTACAACCAGCCGACGGATGTCGTCGCGGAGGTTAACCGGTGCAGCCTCCAAACCGTTCGGTATCGCGTGCGAAGACTGATTGCCCGGATCGGTTCGCCTCAATTTGTCGGTGCAGCCCGCAGCCTGAAGTTTTTAAACGCCGAACAGACCGCTGTGGTCAGATGCCACATTCTTCAGGGCAAGTCATTTCAGGCCACGGTTGCAACGACCGGCCTGCCGTATCACACGGTTCGCAGGGTGCTCTGCGAAGTGAACGTGATCATAGACGGGCTGGCAAAGTCGCGGAAAGAATCCACGTCCGGCTACGGCTCGCTTCGCCGAGACGAGTCGTTTCTTCATCAGGAGCATAGGGCGTGACTGGCTCGAAGTGGAACATCTCGGTTAACATCAAAATCGCCCGTTCGCCGCTCGTAGATGCGGACGCTTCGGTCGTGGCTGATATGTTCGGCCTGTCGGGTCTGCGTATCGAGCCTCTTTACGATGATTTTCGCCTGACGATAGAGCCGGGTGAAATTATCGCGGTGGTCGGTCCCAGCGGCGGGGGAAAGACCTTGCTGCTTCGGGCTGCCGCACAGGCTGTGCCCGATGCGATTACGCTCGGTCTGGATGCACTTTCCTCCGACAGCAGGGCCGCCATCGCGTGTTTGAAGGGCGGTTTGCTGAAAGAAAAACTGGCGGTTTTGTCTCGCTGCGGTCTGGCCGATGCCAAGGCGCTGATTACGTCGGCCCGCCACCTCTCAGGCGGGCAGTTATATCGTCTGGCGCTGGCGTCGGCGGTCTGGCGGGCATCTGTATCAGGTCGTCCCAGGCTGCTGCTTATCGATGAATTCGCCTCGACTCTTGACGCCACGACTGCCGCGGTTCTTTCGGCGGGGCTTCGGAAACTCGCCGACCGATATAACCTTGCGATGATCGTCGCGACGCCGCGAGATGAACTGCTGAAGATCATCAATCCGGACCGCACGATAGTCAAAGGTCTGGACTCCGGCGCATGTCTGTCATGCCTCGCTGAAGCGAGCACTCCGAAGACGAACCGGACTGCTTGCTTTTGGCCTGCTCGCTTCAGCGACGCAGGTGCTTCCGAGTGGCAAATTGCGCCGGGGACCATCAGGGACTATCGCGCGTTGAGTCGTTTTCATTATCTGACCGGCCCGCCGGCAGCGCACAAGCGTGTCTGGACGATTCGCACCCCTGATGAAACCCGTCGTCCGGGCCTGCCGGAGGTCGTCGCCGTTCTGATGGTTTCGCCTCCGGTGCTGTGCTGCCGGGGGCGCAACGTCGCTACGGGCGGGCGTTACATAAGCCCCGACCGTCGGGCATCGACGGGCCTGCTGAACGCGGAAATCGAGTGCATTTCGCGTGTGGTCGTCCATCCGATATACCGTTCCTGCGGCCTGGCGGTCGGGCTTGTCCGGCACGCGCTGCGAACAGCAGGGACGCCGCTGGTCGAGGCCCTGGCTACGATGGGCGCAATCCATCCGTTCTTCGAACGAGGCGGAATGAGCGCCTTCGGGCAGTTTCCAGGCCGAAAACTCAACTACAACTACTACCTCGCAGCAGCAAATGCCGTCCTGCCTCGAAGATCATTCAGGTACAACACCATCTAATCGGAGAACCCATGTCAGACTTATTGAGCGTCTCAAAATCGCAATTACATTTACCGTCCGAACCCGCCAACCGTGAAGAACTTGACGAGTGGGTTAGCAGGAATCTGGGCTTGCACATTCCCGATGAGGCAGTCTGTCCGTCGCATAAGTCGCCGATGGATTACCTGGCAGCGAGTTTCCTGGGCGGGCCGGACAATTCAGCCGACCTGCTGGTCTGGGCGAATCGAGGGGGTGGAAAGACAATGCTGGCTGCAATCGCCGCGCTGCTGGACGGGCTGTACAAGGCCCCGATTAATATTCGCATACTCGGCGGGTCTTTCGACCAGTCGGACCGCCTGGCCGATTACCTGCGGAATTTCCTGTCCGGGGACCTGGGCGAACGTGTCGCCGGCAGGATGACCCGTCAGCGGATACGTCTGACCGGCGGTGCCGATATACGCATGCTAAGCCAGTCCCAGCGGGCAGTCCGCGGGCAGCACGCACAGAAAATCCGATGCGACGAGGTTGACCTGTTCGACCCGGATGTCTGGAAGGCGATCCAGTTCACCACCCGTTCGAGCGACCGGACGCGAGGCGGAATCGAGATATTCTCCACGCTCCACCGCGCCGGCGGGCTTATGGAACAACTGGTCGAGCAGGCCAGGCGGGGCATGGGCTTCCGCATGTTCAACTGGTGCATCTGGGAAGTAATCGAGCGATGCGACGAGTCGAAGCGGCGGTGTGAAGACTGTCCCCTGGCCGACGATTGCCGTGGTAAGGCCAGGGAGGCGGACGGGTTCTTCAAAATTGACGACGCCATAGCGATAAAGGCCCGTTCCAGCCGAAACGCATGGGAGGCAGAGATGCTCTGCCTGGGCGCAAAGCATGACTGGCTTGTCTTCGGCGAGTTCGACCAGGCGATGCACGTTGCCGACCTTGAATATTGCCCCGACTGGCCGACGTATCGCGCGATTGATTTCGGATATACTTCGCCGCTGGTGTGTTTGTGGATTCAGGTTACCCCCGCCGGCGTCGTGCACGTCATCGACGAGTACGCCCACACCCGGCGGTCCGTCGCGCAGCACGCCGTCGAGATACTCGCCCATAATCTCGCTCCGGTTATAACGACTTACGTTGACCCAGCCGGTAATGCTCGCGAAGCCACCAGTGGGGCAGCGTGTACCGAATTGCTGGCGTCGGTGGGGATAGGTTGCTGCTGGCGGGCATCGACGATTAATGAGGGGTTGGAACTGATCCGCGCCGCCATTGCCCCTGCCTCCGGACCGGCCAGGCTTAAGATCGACCGCAGATGCCGGGGGTTGATAGAGGCATTCCGGGAATACCATTATCCCCTGCCCGGCTCTGCCGGCGATGCCGACCGGCCCGTAAAGGACGGCCCGGACCACTTCATCGACGCGCTGCGATATTTTTTCATCAACCGAATGAGACCTAAAATCGCCGTAAAACGTACGAGGTATTGAAGCGGATGTGGCCGGTTCAACAGAATAGCAAGGTACGCAGCCCAGCCCACTAGATGCTGCAACTCCTTCATTAATAGGCAGTTAACATGACACATTCGACTTGTAGATCAAGGACACATATCGGCGGAATGATGATGGTTTGGGGAAACTATCAGCTGACCGAGAAAATTTTTAATTTAAATGTCTTTATTGCCGACATAGTGTATAATATGAAAGTAATGTCTGATAATAAGACACGGAAGGAGGCTTTGCCATGAAATTGAGCGATATTCTTGCGCAGAATCTGAAAGCCGCTAGGCAAGATGCGGGCTTGAATCAAGTGGACGTTGCGTCAAAACTGGGACTCACCTCGCACTCGGCGATATCGGAGATAGAGTCCGGCAACCGTAGGGTATCGGCTACGGAGCTAGGTCAGCTTGCGGAGGTTTTCGGAAAGCCGATAGATTGGTTCTTTGATCCCACCGCCGATCAAGAAAATTTCGTCTCCCTTGCTCGTGCCCAAGAAAAGCCCGAGGGTCTTAAGAAGATTCTCCGAGAGGTAGAGAGGTTCTACAATAACTTCCTCCTGCTGCGGTCACTTCTAAAGAAGGGATAGTTCTCGGAGGCCGGTATGGTACCCAATAACATTTTGCGCGCCCTGAAAGCCGCTGATGCTCTCCGCCGTAAATGGAAGGCCGGCATGAGGCCGGCGCATAGTCTTTTCGACCTGGCGGACAAATACAATGTGCTCGTATTCCGAATGGTTCTTGATCCGTCCCTCTCGGGGGCCTTTATTCGAAGCAAACGGCAGCGAACCAGTGTTGTTGTAATCAACACAAACAAGAAGAATTTGCATCATCAACGATTCACCCTTGCTCACGAGTTGGGTCATTTGGAACTGCATAAAGACTTGGACGCATTTGTTGAGGCGGTCGAGGAGTCTTCAGGGGATCAGCGAGAAATCGAAGCCAATTTCTTCGCAGCCCAGCTTCTTGTCCCCCT
>CAYUYD010000247.1:0-4307 GCA_964449105.1 uncultured Planctomycetaceae bacterium
GGTGGGCGTATCGGGCAGGATGTTGTGGGCTGTGCCGAATATGTAGCCGCCGCCGGGGCCGAGGATTTCGACCCAGCCACTTACTTGGGCAGGTATTCCCAGGGAATGCCGCTCTTGAGCACGAACAAGATGCCCATCAGGCAAGCCCGATCTGGTACGCGCGGCCGTCCACCCTTGGGCTTTGGCGGTTTCGGCGGAAGATGTGGCTTGATTCGTTCCCATAACTCATCCGTAAGCAAAGGTTTGGCCATGATTTCATCTTCCATGACATTCGGTTACTATTCTCGTCTGCCAAACCATCGTTCGATCAATAGGTTTTGTTAGAGTGCCTAAAGAAACGACTCAATGATCCGTCCTGTCTCGCGGATCGGATCGGTCATCTTCTCCTGGAGATCCCAGAGTTTTGTGACGGTCAGAAATTCCTTTTGTTGCTCGTTGAGTGCCGGCCACTGCTGCCGCGGAACCAGCCGCGCGTATAAAGAGGCGATGAACATCCAGTCCAGCCGGTCTCGATGCTCAGCGGCATAACCGGCCATGTGGCGGAAATTGTCACTCGATGAATCCGCCAGGAACTTCCGCAGTCGCTTTGCGTATTCGATCAGGATATCATCGTCCATATGCTCCCGCAAAGCTGCGATCGGGTCGAAGCGGTCTGTTGTAATATGTCCCAGAGCGCCGAGTTTGGCGTTTCCGGGTATCTGGCAGAGTCGTTCCAGTGCCGTCGGTTCGTAGGCGATATCACCGGACCACATTGCCCGCGCCAGTACCCCAATCTGTTCGGCAAAGCTTTCCATACCAGGCTCGAAGGCTTCATAAACCGTACCGTCGATGCCGAGGTCTTCAAAAATATCCATATCCTGAATAAGTTGCGGTGTGTAGGGCTGGGGGCAACTGACGGAACCCTGAATCATAAGATTTTCGAAGACGTAAAGCGTTCCTTTGAAAGCGTTTCGCCATTCGCCGAGGCGGTCGAGGAGGTACCGGTTGAAACTGACTTCTTTTGCCCGCGAATCTACCTGTGCCTCCTTTTCAGAGCCGACGTTCGGTTCGTGATCCTCGCCCAGTGCCCGCCACCGATACCGCTGGTGCGTATCAAACATCACGCCCTGGACATTCTCGAAGACCGATATATCGCGGGGTAGATTGTATCGCCATACATACGTCAGGTGCTGCATAGAAATATCCTTGCCGCTTTTGACAGCCTCTTCCACGGCAATGCGGAACAGCCTCTGGAACTGCTCGACAGGCCCAAGTTGACAGCAGGCCGGACACCGGCAGAACAGATAGCCATCGGCGTCCATGAACAGGAACTTGCTGCCGTTTTCCACCCGATCCGAGGCGAAGTAATCTTTTGCGCCCTGGCGGAACCTGTCAAGGGCTTCTTTGTTGCTGGGGCAGGGGCGGGTTTCGTTGTCGAAGCATAGAGTCAGCGGTTTGCCGGCTTCGTCACGTGCGAAAAGCGACGTCGGTGCGCCTTCAAAAAACGCCAGGCCTGTCTGCGTGTAATAGACTATCTCGATACCCCGCTCCGCGCATAGCCGGCGGATTGCCGGCTCGTGAAACTTGTAGCCGTACATCGAGTGGATAATCAGCGTGTTGAATCGCCACCGTCCCATGCGGTCGATAAGCCGCTCGATCTGCTCCGGCGTGTGACGGGCCAGCGCCTCGCAGGGATTGATGCCACGGACGCTGAAACGGGGCCGGAATTCGCCTTCCTCGCCGCCGTCCTGCAGATGATAGACGCCCCACAGGCACGACCGGGCGTTATTGCCGACAATCCGCCAGATATCACCATCTCTGGCGATACGAAATCCGTCGCCTTCGGCAGGGGTGACTACCAGGTCCACACTCAAGTATGAGGCCTGCTCTTTTGCAAAATTTAATACGATTTCTTCACAGCCCATTTTTTTACTTTCGTTATCGGAGATTGATCCTTCGAGGTGTTTTATTCCTGGGCGACATTCAATCTATTGCCCGGAATTGGTCGGCCAGCGCCGGCGAACAGCCGTCCCGCCAGCCGGTGCCGGCATGTGATATTTCTAACCAGTTATTCTCGCCGCACAACGGCGAGGGGGACCGGCCGGTGATTTGCTCGATGCACATGGCTATCGTCATTAACCGGGCGTACGTGTCCCAAAGACTTCCTCCGTCAGATCGAAACGCCGCAGCCTTCGTGGCCCAATGGTGGACCTGGTCCGGCACGCGATCATTGGAAAAAGACCCGTCCTCGTTATGATTGACGACAATCGCATCCAGCACGCTGCGGCAGCAGTCCCGCACAGGCTCTTGCCGGGCAGGCAGCGCCGCCGCACCGTTTACCAGCACGAAAACCGCGTCATAGTCCAGACACTGACTGCCGCCGGCGCCGACGCCATAATCAAACAGGCCGTCTGACTGCTGAAGTGCCAGCGTATTTTCAATTACCTTATCCATGTGATGAACCGGCCTGCCATAGGCCCAATATATCGGGTAGAGGTGCATCGATCCAGCCATCGCGCAGCGAAGATCGTCGCCCGGGCAGAACCAGTATCCACTTTCGGTATCCTGCCGTCTGTCCAGCGCGTCAAGCAATTCGTCAATCGCCCTCCGAGCGGCTAAGTCGCGGAAATGCCGGTATCGCAAGTCCAGCATCAGCGTGGCGTCCATAATCCAGTTAGACAACCGCCAGATACCACCCTGTCGCACCTGCCTCCACAAGTCGGTCAGCCACCGCTCAGGTTCACCGCTTTCAAGCAGCGGCTCCACGAAACGGATAGGCCTGCGTAATCGTCCGCCCAGCACCTCGACCGCCCAGGCGATGTGACGCGTCCGGTGTGCCTGCAAGGCCCATATTGGCTGAACCTGCGTCGGTTCGGCCAGATCGACCGGGTCGGCGACGAATCCGTCCTCACCGAGACATCCAAGCAGATATTCCGCCCATTGACTCTTTTCTTCGGAAGAAAATCGCCCCAGCGCATCGAGTAACTTCAACAGTGACGCCGCTGTAGCTGCTGCAATGGCGATCGGCTGATCCGCCGCATCCGAAAGGCAAAACTCCCAGCCGTCCCGCCGCATGCTCAACACGTAATCAACCGCACCGTTTCGCCAAACGGCCCACCGGAGACCTGTCGCATCATGAATTTTATTCTGCATATTTTGTGATTTTACCGATTTCTAAAAAAAATCCACCTTAATTTCCGGCCTCTTTCCGGAGTAGCCTTGGTTTGTGAATGGCCTTTCTCAACTTGACCTGCCCCCAAGTTTGATCCAACTTGGATGCGAGTTTTAGGATTCTTCTTTATGTCTTACCGATGCATTCCGAAGGCTGGAGCGCAGCGACAGCCGAAGGAATGCATCGTTCGGCGAACACCGCCGGGGCTACATTGCCAGTTGAACCGCCGGGCGCCATGCCTTCGCCCGTAGCGAAGCGGAGGGCGTAAACATGGCTACACGCTGCGCTTCGCTTCGCGTAAAGGCATGGCGCCCACCAATCCGCCAGACGGTCGTACACGTCGTCAGTCGCCCAGAAATCAATCGGAACGCGGTCCGGTTCGATGTGGTTAATGGCTTCGAGAACGCGCTGCCTGGGTGTCATGTTTTCCTTACGGTGTGGATGAAATCTTCGACTTTTTTCAGGTCCTTGACGCCGGGGGCGGATTCCACGCCGCTTGAAACGTCCACCATCCATGGCTGGGTGATTCGGATGGCCTCGGCGACGTTTTCGGCGTCCAGCCCGCCGGAAAGCACCAGCGGAGGCAGGACGGCAAGTCTGCCCGCTTCCCGCGCCTCTGCCACCCATTGCCAGTTGAACCGCTCGCCCGTTCCGCCGGCGAGATTTGGAACGCAGGCGTCCAGCAGGATAGCGGATATGCGTTCCGGCGATTGCACGCCGTCCAGCCAGGCGATTACCTCGTCGATCCATCGTGCATCACGGACGCGAAAGGCCTTGATGCACGGGGCGGAGATATCCTCGACGATTTCCGGCGGTTCCTGGCCGTGGAGTTGCACCGTCGTCAGGTTTGCTTCTGCTGCAATGCGATTGACGGTTTCGGAGTCGCTATCGACGAAGACGCCCACAGCCGCCACTGATAGCGGGAGGGCGTTCGTTACCGTCCGTGCCTGAGCAGGCGTAACCTGCCGCGGCGATTCGGCAAAGACCAGCCCGATTGCATCAGCGCCCATCTTTGCGATTTCGGCTACCTGTTCAGGTGTCCGCAGGCCACAGATTTTGATCCGAGTTTGCAAAACATTTATCCTGAACCACAAAGGACACAAAGGACACGAAGAGAATTAAAGAAATTTCTCTACTCTTTTCTTTGTGTTCTTTG
>CAYUYD010000248.1:0-4262 GCA_964449105.1 uncultured Planctomycetaceae bacterium
CCGAAGAACGGTTTGGAGGCGCTGCCCGGTTTGAGCGTATGCGCGCCCGGAAGCGGGGTGATAAGTATCCCGCCGGTCTCCGTCTGCCACCAGGTATCGACGATCGGGCATTTACCCTTACCGATGTGCTCGTGGTACCACATCCAGGCTTCGGGGTTAATCGGCTCGCCGACCGAGCCGAGCACACGCAGCGAACTGAGGTCGTACTTCGCAGGCCAATCATCGCCCATGCGGATAAGCGCCCGGATAGCGGTCGGAGCGGTGTAGAAAACGGAAACTTTATACTTCTCGACGATCTGCCAGAACCTCCCTGCGTCGGGGTACGTCGGGACGCCTTCGAACATCAGGCTTGTCGCCCCGCCGGCAAGCGGGCCATAGACAATGTAACTGTGTCCCGTAACCCAGCCGATGTCGGCAGTGCACCAGAATATGTCGTCCTCGTGAATGTCGAAGATGACCCTGTGGCTGAGCATCGTGTGCAGCAGGTATCCTGCCGTTGTGTGGACGGAGCCTTTGGGCTTGCCCGTCGAGCCGGAGGTGTAGAGGATGAACAGCGGGTCCTCGGCGTTCATGTGCACTGCCTCACATTCGTCGGAGGCGTCGGCCATCAGGTCGTGGTACCAGACGTCCCGCCCTGCTTCCATATGGCATGGTTCCTCGTTGCGGCTGACGACGATGACCTTCTCGATGGTGGGCGTGTTCGACAGTGCGTTGTCGGAGATGTCCTTGAGGTGGATATGCTTGCCGGCACGCAGCGAGACGTTGGCGGTAATGAGGATTTTGCAGTCGGAGTCGTTGATGCGGTCGCGGAGTGCCTCTGCGCTGAAGCCGCCGAAGACGATCGAATGAATCGCGCCGATTCGGGCGCAGGCAAGCATTACCACCGGCAGCTCCAGGATCATCGGCATGTAGATGCAGACGCGGTCGCCCTTCGCCACGCCGAACGACTTGAGGACGTTGGCGAACTTGCAAACCTCTTTGTGTAACTGCTTATAGGTCAGTGTCTTGGTGTCATTTTCCGGCTCGCCTTGCCAGACGAGAGCGGCCTTGTCGGCAGTCGGCGTACCGAGATGCCGGTCGAGGCAGTTGTAGCAGGCGTTCAGTTCGCCGTCGGCGAACCAGGTGTGCTCGATCTTGCGGGCGTCGGTGTCCCATGTGAACTCGCGGGCCTTGGTCGGCTCCTTGAACCAGTGCAGCAGTTTGGCCTGCTCCATCCAGAAGCCTTCCGGGTCGTTGATGGACCGGTCGTACATTTCCTGGTACTGCTGAGGCGACTTGATATGCGCCTTGGCCGACAGTCCTGCCGGCGGGGGGAACGTCTTGCCCTCGCTCATAAGCGAGACGATTGTTTTGTTTTCTTGTCCTGACATTTTACTTACTGCTCCTTTCTGCTTTAAAACCCTTTAATAAAATCCGGTTTTACGGAAGGTGTTGCATAAAACTGCCCGCTCTACCCCATGGTCGCCACGGCGACTCGCCCAGGATGAGCTGTCGGCCTTTCGTCGGGCTGCGGCCTGTTCTCAATACCAATGCCCCGAAGGCATTAGGGAACGGAGATTCTGCTGACTTTTGGGGGGAATGTCAACTGAAAATGACGAAAAAATCATTCCTGCCTGCCGGCGGGCAGGTCCGAACAAGTTCCGCGTGCAGAACCCCCCGTACGGGGGAACCCGCGCGCCCTACGCGCTGGACATGGATATGATGCAGAGCGACAATGCGGGTAGCGTGAAACGCCCGGCGGCAGGACAATGGAAATCGTGAAACCATATCAAGGAGTCAGCGAATGAATGCCACCAACCGGATTATCGTTTTGACAGCGGCCATAATCGGTCTTATCGCAACGGCATCCGCCCAGCCGACCAGCAAGGCGACTGGCACCCAGGCCGGCGCGTACAGGATTCAAGAGACTCGCCTGGGGCCGATAGATGCAGAGGCGCTGAATCCTGTTTTCAGTCGGGATGGCCGCCATTTGGCTTACATCACAACCAAGGGTCGGAAGCAATATGTCGTCGTGGACGACCAGGCGGGCGCGGAGTACGAGGGAATCGGCAAAGGCACCCTGATCTTCAGCCCCGACGGCAAGCGCGTGGCGTATTGGGCTCGGAAGGGCGAGAAGTGGTTTGTGGTGGTGGACGGCCAGGCGGGCGCGGAGTACGAGGGAATCGGCAAAGGCGCCCCGATCTTCAGCCCCGACAGCAAGCGTGTGGCGTATGAGGCCGGGAAGGGTGCGAAGCGGTTTGTGGTGGTGGACGGCCAGGCGGGCGCGGAGTACGACGGAATCGCCGGTCTGATCTTCAGCCCCGACGGCAAGCGAGTGGCGTATGTGGCCGAGAAGGGCGCGAAGCAGTTTGTGGTGATCGACGGTCAGACAGACGCGGAGTACGATGGAATCGGCACCCGGATATTCAGCCCCGACGGCAAGCACTTGGCGTATGTGGCCGAGAAGGGCGCGAAGCAGTTTGTGGTGGTGGACGGCCAGGCGGGCGCGGAGTACGACGGAATCGGCAAAGGCTCCCTGATCTTCAGCCCCGACGGCAAGCGCGTGGCGTATTTGGCCCAGAAGGGCGCGAAACGGTTTGTGGTGGTGAACGGCCAGGCGGGCGCGGAGTACAGCGTGGTCGGCTACCCGATCTTCAGCCCCGACGGCAAGCGCGTGGCGTATTGGGCCGAGAAGGGCGCGAAGCAGTTTGTGGTGGTGGACGGCCAGGCGGACGCTGAGTACGACGGAATCTTGGAAGGCTCCCCGATCTTCAGCCCCGACGGCAAGCGCGTGGCGTATGGGGCCCAGAAGGGCGGGAAGTGTTTTGTGGTGGTGGACGGCAAGGTGGGCGAGGAGTACGACGGAATCGCCGGTCTGATCTTCAGCCCCGACGGCAAGCGCGTGGCGTATGTGGCCGGGAAGGGCGGGAAGTGGTTTGTGGTAGTGGACGGTCAGGCGGGCGCGGAGTACGACGGAATCGGTGAAGGCCTGATCTTCAGCCCCGACGGCAAGCGCGTGGCGTATTTGGCCGTGAAGGGCGCGAAATATTTGGTGGTGATCGACGGCCAGGAGGGCGCAGAGTACGACGGAATCGGCAAAGGCTCCCTGATCTTCAGCCCAGACGGCAAGCGCGTGGCGTATTTGGCCCAGAAGGGCACGAAGCGGTTTGTGATGGTGGACGGCCAGGCGGGAACGGAGTACGATGGATTCATCAAGAACGGCCAGACATTCGATTCTGATGGTGTCCTGGAATACCTAGCCTGGAAGGAGAATTCGCTCTACCGCGTCAAACACATCCCAGTGCGGTGAGCGGCCGCAGTTTGTAGATCGGGCAACTTGTTGCGCGAGCAACAAGTTGCTCGCCCTGCCAGCTTACTGGACAAATTCAGAGTGTTCCATTTCCGCCTCCTTCACTTTCCAGTCCGGACTTTGCTTTGTAATTTCTCCGAAAGCATCAACAGACCTATTCCAGGAGACAATGTGATTACCGTTACGATGTAGTTAGTCACGTTATATGGACTCATGAGGTCTTGAACACCTGAGAAGCCCTCCTTCATCCAGACCCCGACTATTCCCACCGAGATCAGGAGGCTAGCAAACATCAGCCAGATATACCCAAGTACTTTGCTAACGGTTGCCCAGAACTTCATTTCGATTCCTCGTTATTGGTTATCGGGGGACACCATATGGATTTTTCTTAGTTATCTAGAGCAGTGAGTAGGCTGCGAGGTCCGAGAAATCGAAGAAGAATTCCACTGTTGTGCCATCGGGCAACTCCACCTCCTGCATCTCAACAACATAGTTCTTAAGCAGCATGTGCATGCCTGGTCTCCAATGCTCACCTTGACGCCCATACCGCTTCTCGAAGAAGCCATCCTTGAGAAGCTTCAGGACTAACCCGCGTGCGAAGTAGAACTTGGCCGACGGTGGTGCACTGGCCGGCAGTTTCTTGGGGGCAAGAATCTCAGCCAGCGGCCCCTTGAGCGCTGCCATCACCTTGCCGCGGTCCACGGGCTCGATCCGAATGGGATCATCAGCAGACCCTGTGCCTCCGGCAAATCGAAACTGCGAGAGTAGTAGTTCCATGCCGATGACCGGCTTCTTCTTTCGGAAGAGATCAAGTATTCCCATCGCTCCCGGCCTACCTTTCTTCGGTCGTAGTCAGTAAGGCGGGCAGGCTTGCCCGCGGAATGCTTACTGAAGCGTTTTGTTAGGCGACCTGCTCGATAACACAATCAGAAACTCGGACGTTAAATTCTAAAGCTACTTCAGAGTAGAAATC
>CAYUYD010000249.1:0-4255 GCA_964449105.1 uncultured Planctomycetaceae bacterium
TCCACTTCGGCGGCGATGCCGCTTGCATCAACAATATGCCCCAAATCGCCGGCCAGGCCGTCGGATATATCGATCATGGCGCTGACGGCGAATTTCCCTGCCAGCGTGCGGGCTTCGGCGATTCTGGGCGTGAAATCCAGATGTCGCCGGGTGGTCCATGCCCCGCCGAGTTTGCCGGTAACGCAGATAACGTCGCCGACCTGTGCGCCGCTGCGGAGGACGGGTTCGATTCCGCCGGTCCGGCCCAGGATTGTAACGCTGATTTGCAGCGGGCCTGCCGATTTGCCCCAGACGGCGATGTCCCCGCCGACCAGCGGACAGTCGAATTCATCTCCACATGCACGCAGGCCGAGATAGACCGCTTCGGCATCTGCCCGCGAAAACCCCTTCGGCGTCGCCACGGTAGCGACCATTGCCGCCGGCTCACCGCCCATTGCTGCGATGTCGGACAGCGCACGTGCAGCCGCTTTCCGACCGGCGGCTTTGGCGCCGTGCTCCGCCAGCAGAAAATGCACGCCGTCGAGGACCTGGTCGGTGGTAATCAGCAGTTTTTCACTGCCCACGTTCAGAACCGCGCAGTCGTCCCCCGGCCCGACGGCCACCACCTTCGGGTCAAACCGGCCCTGCCGACGTATCCACTCTATGAATTCAAACTCACGCATTTACCGGTACAGTTTTTCAAACCTGGCCAGGGTGAGTCCCGCTTGCTTGATTATCTGACCCAGTGTCTTCTTTCGAGTTTCGGTATGCCGCGGAACTGTTACGATGCCCGGCAGGGTCGGATGTGCCAGCACATAATGTCCCTTGCCGGGGTTGATGGGGCGAACTTTCCAACCGGCGCGATGCAACGCTTTAAGAACTCGTTTCGTGGGGCGGGGGGTGAGTTTAGGCAAGCAGTCACTCCTCTATGCCCCCGCCTTCTTGCGGAGAGGTGTTTTCATCGGGACTGTAATACCGCGACGTTTCAGGTCTTCACGAGCCTCCAGCCAACACTGGATAGCATCCAGAGCGTTATCCAGAACATCTTCCAGTGTATCACCGTCGGTAATGCAGCCGGGAAGCCCCGCCACTGTGGCTACGTAACCGCCTTCGTCGAGGTCCGGCTCGATCTCTACCTGGTAGGCATAATCCCCGACGTTAACCTGCTCCATTCGTTTGGCGGATAATTTTATTACCCGCTCTCGAAGTTCCCGGTCAATTGCGGCGATGCTTATATGATAAAATACCCGCTGTCCTTGAAGCTTGACGGTATCAATGAGCGTTTTCTCATCCTCGACGAGGTAAACGGTTTCACCGTCGCTAATCAGCGTGCAGAAATGCAGCGGCTGTGAAATATCCGGCAGGTGCTTGCGAAGATACAAGACGCACTTACGGATCTTCTGCAGGCTTACCCCCTGGTCTCGGAGGTTCTTGACGGTTTTTATGGCAAGCAGGTCTGCGTAGGAATAGAGCCGCCGTGAACCTCTGCCCGCCGCAGGTCTAATTGAAGGTCTTGCAATACCTTTCTTGTCCCAATATACAACCTGCTTGAGCGTAATATCCGTAAAAGCGCAAACCTGCTTGGTATTAAAGGCCTCTTTTGTGATATTTATCGTTTGCATCCCCATAGTGTCCTTATAATGTCCTATAGGGCATTATAAGGACACTATGGGGAAGAATCAAGAAAATTTTCAGATTTTTTAAAAAAGTTTTCGTTTCCAGAAATTCAGTTGTTTTCGGAATTGTTTCGCCCCCGCTGCGCCTTCGGGGGCGTAATGTTTGACGACGTTGGTTGCGCCGAGGTGGTCGGCGACGTCCGGGGCGATCTTATCGCTGGCGGCATAGAGTACCACCTCCGGAAGGCTTCCGAGCGAATTGCCCGTTCTGGCTGCATTGGCGACCAGTTCGCCGACGATTCCGTGGGCGGTGCGGAACGGAACGCCCTTGTTGACCAGGTACTCCGCCAGCGACGTTGCGTCAAGGAAGCCGGTGTCCAGGTCGGCGGCGATTCGGGCGGGGCAGAACTTGGCTGTTGCTACTATTTTTACAGCGACGGTCAGGGCGGACTTCATTGCGGCAACGGCTGCAAAGGCGAATCGCTTGTCGTCCTGCAAATCCCGGTTGTAGCCCGACGGCAGCGATTTGGTCAGCGTCAGCAGCCCGCAAAGATTCCCGATAACGCCGGCCGATTTACCGCGGATAAGTTCCAACGTATCGGCGTTTTTCTTCTGCGGCATCATCGAGGACGACGTGCAGACCGAATCGTCCAGTTCGATGAAGCCGAACTCGGTCGTGGAGTAGATAATCCAGTCTTCCGCCCATCGGGACAGGTGTACGCCGAGCGCCGCCAGGCAGAAGCACAGTTCTGCCAGGAAATCGCGGTCGGACACCGCGTCGATGCTGTTTCTGGTAATGGCGGGGAAGCCCAGCAATTTTGCGACGAGTTTTCTGTCCAGCGGTATGGACGTGCCTGCGACGGCGCCGCTGCCAAGCGGACAGACGTTGCCCCGTTCCCGACAATCGGCCAGTCGCTCTGCGTCGCGGTCGAGCATCTCAACGTACGCCAGCAGCGCGTGACCTGCCAGGATCGGCTGGGCGCGCTGAAGGTGCGTGTAGGCGGGCATTACAATCTGCCCGTACTCCCCGGCCAGAGCGACGAAGGCCGACTGCAACTGCCGAACCAGGGTCCCAATATTGTCTATGGCGTCGCGCGCCCAAAGCCGCAGGTCCAGCGCGATCTGGTCGTTCCGGCTTCGGCCGGTGTGGAGTTTTTCTCCCGTATCGCCGATTCGCTTTATCAGGGCGGATTCGATAACCATGTGGATGTCTTCGAGGGCCGGATCGAGTTTGACTTTGCCGGCCTCGATGTCGGCGGCGATTGCCGACAGGGCCTTTTGGGTGCGGGCGAGTTCCCGGCGGGTAAGGACGCCGATCTTGCACAGCATCGTTGCATGCGCCAGCGATCCGACGATGTCGTACCTGTATAGTGCGGCATCGACGTCGATTGACGACAGGAGTTCGCCGGTGGCTTCGTCCGCCTCGCCGACCAGCCGACCGTGCCAGGACTTGGTTGATTTTCTCGTTCTTTCGACCATGGAATCTTTCCTGCTGGAACAATGTTATCGGAGTGCGGATGGTAACATATCTCCAAAGCCTCTTCCAGTCCGAAGAGAAGTTGCGAAATCGGCGGAGATAGCCTATAGTATTGCGTCACAGATAAGGAGCACAAACTATGGGCGTGAACGAATATCAAGGTAAGTTGGTCGCGCCGGCCAAGGCGAAATTTGCCGTTGTCGTCAGCCGGTTCAACGAGTTTATCACCAGCAAACTGCTGTCGGGCGCGATTGACGCGCTGAGACGCCACGGCGTAGCCGACGGAAACATCGACGTGGTCTGGTCGCCGGGGTGTTTCGAGATTCCGCTTATCTGCAAGCAGCTGGCGGTGTCCGGAAAATACGCGGCTGTGGTGTGCCTGGGCGCTGTAATCCGCGGCGGGACGGAACATCACCGATATATTGCGTCCGAGGTTACCAAGGGGATCGCGGCGACAGCGATGGCCACCGGCTTGCCGTGCATCTTCGGCATCCTCACGTGCGACACCATCGAACAGGCGGTCGAACGCGCCGGAACCAAGAGCGGAAACAAGGGCGCCGATGCAGCCGTAGCCGCTATTGAAATGTCCAACCTGATGGGGCAGATCCCTTCCGGCCAAGGCTGATAAGTGATTGAGCATCACAAGGCAAGGCGGTTAGCGATGCAGGGGCTTTGTTGCCTCGACGTTCAGGGCGCCGACGGCATGGGGGCCATGCTGGAGTTTATCCGCGACGAAAGGGTCAATCCCCGGACCACCAGTGAGGCCGAGGGCATGGCCCGCAGCGTATTCGACCGACGGGATGAGATCGACAAACTCCTGAGCGGGCAAAGTCGGCTTTGGGAAGTCGCCCGCATGGGACTGGTGGAACGGAACGTCCTTCGTCTGGCCGTTTGGGAACTGATGACCGACCACGCGCCGAAAAAAGTCGTTATCGACGAGGCGCTGCGACTGGCAAAGGAATTCGCCTCCGCCGAATCGGCGGGATTTATCAACGGCGTCCTGGACGCCGCGGCGAACAGAATTATTAGCAGGGATGCAGGGGAAAAGAATTAGCAGGGATGCAGGGGATGCACGGGATAAGAAATAAATAAAAAAAAGAAAAACACCTGTTTGAATTTTAAAAATATGTTTTATCCCCTTGTATGTTGAAAAAAGTCATGGTGAATGTTCCCATAGGTAGCG
>CAYUYD010000250.1:0-4236 GCA_964449105.1 uncultured Planctomycetaceae bacterium
TCTGACAAAAATATACGCGCATAAAATAAAAGCGTTTAACTGTCTTTTTATTTGTGTTTGACGATTTTTCATAACTCACAAATGATAAGGGGATGCTTTATGAGATACACGATAATTTTATAGTCCTGCTGACAGCGACGAAAAACGACATCAAACCCTTGGTGATTGGCTCCGCTGCTCCGATGGGAACCAAGCCGGGATTTACATTCGCCCGTAGCCGGTTCCGCTACGACCTGTTGCTTCCGAAAGAAAAGAATGCCCTCCCGATAGTAGAAATCCGGCGCGACGGTAAAATCGATGAGAGCCTCAAATTCTCCGCTCCGTGATGGAAATTAATACACCGTTCATTCTCGCACCGGTTTTTCCATGGACAAATCCGCCTGTTGAGGGTAAAATAACACCGTTCAAATCGGTCGGTCTGTCTGTGCGATGCAAGAAGAATGAGGCAGCGGTCGGACGGCATTTTCAGATAATCGGGAGGATTTCTCATGCGTGCGCGTTCATTTATTGCGATGGTTGTCGTTCTGGTTTTGTGTAACTCGGCCTTGGCGGATCGGGACATCCTGGCCGATACGTACCTGGACAAACTCCAGGGCATGTGGCTGGGGCAGATTCTCGGCAACTACGCCGGCCGGCCTTATGAGGGACAGTCCAACAGGGGCGGGTTGACATACACCCTCGATTGGAACTCCTTCATAAACACAAACCCCTGGAATGGCGATGACGATACCGTCTTTGAATACATGTACATGAACACGCTGAAGGGGAATGCCAGTCCCGCTAATTCCGACATAAAACAGGCATGGGAGGCACACACTCCCTTGCCGTCCTTTGCTATTGCCAATCGTCAGGCCCGGTGGCTTATGGGCGACGGGCTGACGCCGCCGCAGACCGGAAGCATCCACAAAAACATGCATTGGTACGCCATTGACTCGCAGATTACGACCGAGGCCCTGGGCGCTGCTGTGCCGGGCCTTCGGCAGCGTTCAGCCGACCTGGCCGGTCAGTTCGGATCAGTAACCAACGACGGATACGCTGTCCACGCCGCACAGTACTACGCCGCTATGTACGCCTCTGCTGCTTTTGAATCCGATACCGAAACCATCGTCGCCAAGGGGCTGGAAGTAGTGCCGGTAACTTCCCGGACACACCAGATCATTCAGGACGTCGCGGGCTGGTACTCCGCCGACAAGGCCAACGGTTCGCTGGACTGGCGGGCTACGCAAGAGAAGATTTACGACAAGTACGTCGGTATCGACAGCAAGGGAAGGTACCGTTACTGGATTGAATCGACGGTCAATACAGGCCTGACGACGATGGCTATCCTCTACGGCCAGGGTGACTTCAAGCAGACTGTCGAGATCGGCGTCCTTGGCGGATTCGACTGCGACTGCAACCCTGCCACCGCCGCCGGGCTGATAGGACTTATCAATGGTTACTCCGGGCTGCCGACGGACCTGACCGGCGCTGCTTCAGATTCCTACTACGTCGGTACTCTGGTGAATATCCTGAAGGACACGACTATCTCGCAGGTAGCCGCCGACTGGCAGACATCAGCCGAGGCCTAGATTCTCGCCGCAGGCGGGTCAATCACGGGAATCGGCGCGAACAGGATGTACCACCTGCCCGATGCCGATAACATCAACCCGTTGACGGAGAAACCAAACCCATCCGGGCCGAAGGGCTTGGTCGGACAGGTTCTGGCCCTCGGTGGAACCGTAACTGTCTCAGCCAGTACAGAATGGCACAATGCCAACAATGACCGGGAAAACCTCGAAAACATCATCGACGGAATCACCGACGTCAGTTACAACGGGCATCTGCCCTACATGACCGACGACGGCGAAAACCCCCAGCCTGCCGGAGGAGATTACTATCAACTGAACTTCGACCGCGACCTAACCTTTGGGACCGTCGTCTTCTACGAGGGCGACATTAAATGGAACGGCATCAACTCCAACCCCAAGGACAGCGAGCCGCGAGGCGGGTATTTCCTCAACCTTATCGTTGAGGTCGGCGATAGTGGCGTCTTTACCGAGGTGTCCAATCTCCAGTTCAGCGAGGCGCTCGATAATTTCGAATATTTCCAGATCATCGAATTGACATTCGACCAGATCGTCGGCGACGCGATCAGGATTCGCGGCGACGCCGGCGGGACGGGGCAGTTCACCAGCATCGTTGAACTGGAGGCCTATGTTCCGGAACCGGCTACCGTCGCATTGCTTGCTTTCGGCGGCTGTGTGCTTCTGTGCAGGCGACGAAACAGGCAGACAAATTGATTTTGTCACACCGGCTACTTCATAAACACAGCGCCACTCGGCAAAGTCGGTCGCAAAGAACATCTCTCGAGGGCGTTTGCCTTTGACAAATCTCTCTTTTTGGTCAAAATACCCTCTCCGGGACTATTTATAGGAAGATGGAAATGCTTTGGGAAGAACTTACCGCCGACGAATTCGCAAAGGCCGTTGTCGATTGCAAGCGAACGTGCGTGATCCCGATGGGCGTACTGGAGCGACACGGGCCTCACCTACCTCTGGGAACGGACATGATTAACGCCCACTACGTTGCCGCTCAGGCAGCCCGGCGCGAACCTGCCGTGGTCTTCCCGCAGTGGTTCTTTGGGAAGATCTTTACTGCCAGATGCTTCCCCGGCACAATAACCCTGCCGCCGAAGATGCTGGTGGAACTGTTATTGGCGGTTTTTGATGAGATAGGACGAAATGGTTTTACAAAAATCATCCTTTATAATGGTCATGGTGGGAATCGCGACTTGTTTAGGTATCTCCTCCGCTGTCAGTTGTTCGAAGAGAAACCTTATCGTCTCTATTCGCTGTTCTACGACGCGAATGTCAGCGACGAGGCCCGTGCTCGCCTGAAGCAGGTGTGGGATAGCGCCGGCGGGGAGCATGCCGATGAGGACGAGACGTCGCTGATGATGGCCCACCGTCCGGACCTGGTGAAGATGGAAGCCCTTGGCGGGCAGGTTGCCGAGCCGCTAGGCCGGCTCAAACACATCAAACCTGGCCAGACGCCGTTTGACTGGTATGCCGACTATCCCGAACACTACGCCGGCGACGCCCGGAAGTCCTCGCCGGAAAAGGGAAAGGTCTTCGCTGAGGCGATGTTCGACGGATTGGCCCGGTTCATCCGCACCGTCAAGAACGACACTGCCGTAGCCGAACTGTCCGACGAGTTCTTCCGACGCGAGCGGGAGTTGCGGGGCGGTCGAAAGGAACGCAAAACGTGAGCCATCACAGGCGGCATTTACTGGAAAAAGTGCAGGTGCAGATTACTGCGGCGGCAGCGCTGGCGGCGGTGTATTTTCTGATCGCGCCGGCATTGAGGCCTTGGGAACCTGGTGGTGCGACAGCCTTTGTGCCGATGGGCGACTATGGGCGACTGGCGGTCTTCGCAGCGGCGGTGTGGGCGATATCGGCAGGGTGCGCCCTGCTGACGCTCTCTGCCAGACCCGAAGGTGCGCTGCTGGCGATGCTTGTCGCCGTAGCCGGTTTTAGTTTCAGGAGCGGTTCGGCGCGAACGCTTCTGTGGCGATGGGAGGGCAATTTCACCCGCCTGTTCGCCCTGCTGTTAGCGGAGGTCCTGGTCCTGGCGGTAGTGGCGATTGGTGCAATGATTATTATCGCCCTTCTCCGCGCCGGCATGCGCCGAGTGCTGCCTAACCTTGTCCGGAAGGAGCCTGCGCCGGCTGCGAAGTCCGACGATGAACGGGACGGAAAAACACGGGTGACGCAAGCAGCCGGGGCTGTGATTATGGAACTGGCGATTGCGATGCTGCTGCTGGTGATAACCTTCCGATCGTTCGATCGAGGACAGATAGCCTTCGCCCTTGCGGCGAGTTTCTTCCTGTCGGCACTGGCAGCCCATCAGACCTTCCCGATCCGCACTGTCGTACCGTTGTGGTTCGGACCGATACTGATGGCGGCGTTTGTCTTCGCCCTTGGATGGATAGGCACGAGCGCCGGTGACGGACCGGCCTGGCAATTGGCGCTGATGTCGGCCAGGAATCTGCCTCTCCGGGCCGCCCTGCCCATTGACTGGTTGGCGCTGGGGTCGGGCGGGGCGGTGGCCGGTTTCTGGATCAGCAGCCGAATGCACGAACACGAAAAAGCCATAAATAATAAAACACCCTGAAAAAATTAAAAATATAGTGAATGTTAACCCTAGGCTCTGTCTGAAAAGTCGCTTTTCAGCCGATAAGGTGGAAAGGATACCACC
>CAYUYD010000251.1:0-4213 GCA_964449105.1 uncultured Planctomycetaceae bacterium
CGGTCCGTCCCAGAGGTTCGCCAAAGCCCACCGAGCCACAGCACTGTCGGTGAAGGCGACGAAATTACTGAGCAGACCGCGCCAATGACCGTCCGACCGAGGGCTGCGATTCCCGCCGCTATCGAACGCGTTTACTACAAACCGCCCAGGCTGCAAGTGTTGCACCATCCAGGTCGGAAACCCGCGCATTAAACGATGTTCGATGGCCCTGCGATCTCCTGCCGCCGCCATGGCGTGGGCAGCCGAAAGGAACGACTCGACCGTAAAGTTGGCGTAATGGATGCCCTCGCAGAACTCGCCCCTGGTGCCTTGGATGTCGAGCGCTTCCAGGAGGTTGCGGACCCCAAAGTCATACTCTTCGGGGCAGGTCTCCTTGCCCACGGCCAGGCAGGCCCTGACCAAGCCCTCGGTCGGCAGCACCCATTGGTTGCTCTGAGGTTGATGTCCGCGGACGAACCACTGCCGCTTGTCCCGCCAATCGCCGGCAATGGTGGCTATTTCCCGGCGCAGAAGATGCAGCACGGCGGCTTGCAGGGGCTTGGGGAGACTACCATGGGGCATCAGTTCCAGGGTGTCTGCCAGGCCACGGATGCCCAACCCTGTCCCCAGCCAGCTCCCATCGTTGTAGTTTGCCGGCACCGGCACCGGATCGGGCTTGTACAGGCACCATCCCGGACGCTGGATCGGGTTCCATGTTACGGTCTCCTCGATCTGTGCGATGATCCGGCTTCGGAAGACTTCCTCACCCGTGCAGCGATAGGCAAAAGCCAGCAGCGGCAATTCGCCGGCGTTCGTACTGGCGGCGGCGAAGTCCGACATGGACAGGCCAAACCATTCCTGCCGCGGCTGCCCTTCCATGAACTTGGCCCGGCCATCAATCCAAGTTCGGAACTGGCCAATGTCGCTGTACTTGTAAACGCGCTTGACGATGGGCGTTTGCGCCGTCTGGCGCGCAGCCTCTATGACCTTCGTCAACGGTCCGGCCAAGTCCGGATTCGCCCGCACCCCGTCGGCCAGGACGGCCCAGCTCTTGACGGCACCGGCAACGGCGTCCTTCTTCCTGAGCCAAGCCAGGTCCAGAGGCTTGAACCCCAGTTTGAGGGCCGGGGAATCCGGCCTCAGGCTGAAGTCGCCCTTCTCCGGATTCACGAAGAGCGGATCAGCCCGCTGCTCGCCCTCGGGTACGCCTTGGTACTGCCCGCTGCGGCTGAAGAACAGGTTATTCTTCCAGGTGGAAACCGCCCCGGGGTTCTCCACCCGGATGCCGCCCGCCGCGAAGATCACGTTGTTCTCCATCACGAAGTCCTTGCTCCTGGGGAAGGTTAGCTTTGCGGACCCCCCGGAAATGAAGAGGTTGTTGCGGAGAGTATTGTTCGCGGCCATGTGCATATGCACCGGCTACTCGCAGTTAATGGCCACGTTGCCCTCGACCAGGCAGCCTTCGCCCAACTCGTCAATGTAATAGGCGTGGGCCTCCTTGCCCGGCGGGATGTCGCGGACCACGTTGCCGCGAATGACGTGTTCCCGTCCTGACCCGTAGAAGGCGGCGCCGTCGAGCAGGACCTTCATCACGTCATGCACCAGGTTCTGCTCGTAGCGGTTCTTCTTCCCTTCAAATTCGATCCCGACGTACGGGGCATCCGAGACCTCGTTGTGACAGACCTCGTTGTCGTGGCTGTCCGGGCGCATCTGCCCGCTACCCACCACCCGCAGGCCGATCGCGCTGGAGTAGGTCCGTCCCACACCGACGATGCGGTTGTCGGCAATGCGGTTCCCGACCCCCACAACGTCATAGATGCCGCCCGCGCCGACGTTAGCGACTTCGCAGCCCTCGATGACGTTGCCCGTGCAGTCCCGGCTACTGATTCCCTGTCCTCCGACGTTCGCCACGCGCAGGCCGACGAACCGGCAGTTCCTTGCGAACTTCACTTCGAGTGCGCCCTTGAAAGCGCCGGCCGCCCAGCCGCCCGTCACCAACGGCGTAGTTGTGGCGGAAAAGCACAGGCCGTTGAGCTTCACATCAGTCACGGGCGCTTCCTTGGTGCCTTCGATGCGCACCACGGACTCGGTGGTGGGCGCCACCACTTCCGCACGGCTCATGTCCTCGCCTGGCAGCGGCCAGTACACGACCATTCCCCGGCTGCGGTCCAGGTACCACTGCCCCGGCTCATGCATACCCTCACGGACGTTCCACACGACGTACTTGTGGACGCCGAAGGCTCCCGGCGGATACCCGGCGGGGTTTGCAAAGTTGAGTGTCTGAGTCTCCGGATCGTGTGCTTTGAGGCCCACAACCGAGTCGTCCCACTGGTGGTAAATAGTCAACTCGGCGTTGTTGACATCCAGCCACGGTCCGAGGTCGCCCTTCTCGTACTGCATCTTGAGCTTCAACTCCGGCTTGTCCGCGCCCTGAAATCCTCCGCCGGCCGTATTGTGCCAGGGCGCGTCGAAGCGGCTGAGATGGTTGAACTCGCCCGCCTTTGGCAGTCGGGCCCGCGGACGCAACCGATCGTTGACGACCAGAACGCGGAAATCCCACGCGCGCTCCTTCACGCCGGGCAGCTTCGCGGCGTAGAACTTCTGGCCGTCCTTTTCCCAGTTCTTCACGAGGCGCCCGCCGTAGAGAACCGGCTTCTCTCTCAGAGCGGCCTCGACGGTCAGGCCCGAGTCCTCCGGGCCTAGCATGAGCGAAACTTCGTAGTACTTTCCGCCGCGCACAACGATCCGCCGAGGCCGTCGCGCGCCGACTTGGCGCGCTGCATCCCGCGCCCGCTCCAGTGTGGCGAACGGGCGCTCCTTGCTTCCGGGATTCGCGTCACTGCCATCCGTAGCAACGTAGAAATCAACCTGAGCCTCGGCAGCCATGAGCAATTCTCCAAGTCCAATCCCGACGAGCGTGAACACCAGCAGCAACAGTTGTTTTTGGGCCGTTCCACCCATACGGAAGTCAGTCAAAATACCCGAATTAGAGAAATTCGCAGTGGTCATTTTTCACCTCGATACACGCACCAATAAGAGAGACAGTTATGAATGACACTTCCGTAACCGTTCAGGCCCTTTGGGGCCTGAGGTGTCCTGCTTGGCCGGGCGACGCACCCGGCGGCAAGACACCAAATCCTCAATCTATTTCACAGAATGCACGTTCCATGCTGTCTTGCAAGCAATTTTTTCACAAGATTCAAGCGGAAGACCCCTTGCGTCTGATAATCCTACCAGCAGCCCAACACGGAGCGGCCGGTGAAACCGACCAAAGCGGAACGCACCGCCGGGGAAGATTCCCAGGGAGCGGTTGGACCGAATTATGTTTCGTATCAAGGATCGCGTGTTGCGGCTGGCGGAGGCACGTGCCGATGGTGAGCGATCCAGGTCGAGAACTTTGGCCAGACGCTTGGTCAAGCACGGCCGATCTGCCTGGCAATTCCTTCAAAACGCCTTGTCCGCCCACTATTTTCCGCCTGCTCCTTCTCTCATCCCTCATGCCGCCACGTAGGGGTCTGAACGGTTACAAAAAAAGAAAATCCCTGTAATCCAGTAATCCCTGTAATCCCGCTATATAGCCTGCATATTACCGACGGCGCCCATCTTTTCCCAATACAGTTCAATCTTTGTTGTAATCGACTTTACGCACTCTCGGACTTTTTGCACAGGATGCAGATTCTCCCGGCATTGTCTTCGCGCCCGTTCAGCAGAAACCTTCGATACGCGCGGTATATGAGGTTCAACAGGCGCCCGTTGTTCAGAATGAAGAGTTTATTGACCAGGCATCGCCGGAGCACCTTGTCCCAGCATGAAGATTTATTCAGGAAGTGATGTTCTGTTACGGCCAGGTGAGGCCGGACCGCCCGGCTCAGCGATTTAAGGTCGAAGTGCTGGTAGTGCTTGCGGGTCAGGCTGAGGTTCCTGCTTGGGACGGTTATCACGATTGTGCCGTCGTCGTCGAGACGGCGGGCGAGGGCTTCGACAAAGGTCGGCACATCGGTCGGTTTGATATGTTCGAGCGTCTTGATGAGCGTGATTACGTCGAATTTGCCTTCCATCAAGGCAGGGTCGGTAATGTCGCCGCAGATGAATTGAATATCGGGGTTGAACGCCCCGGCGAATCGCAAGGCACGTTCGGACATATCCATTCCGGCCAGTCGCTTGTCGCCGAATCGCAATTATATTTCGTGCAGGAGCCTGCCGTCCCCGCATCCGACGTCCAGCAGCGAGCCGA
>CAYUYD010000252.1:0-4208 GCA_964449105.1 uncultured Planctomycetaceae bacterium
GAGATCACCGTCCCCAGCCAGTACATGGGCGATATCGCCGGCGACCTGTCGGGCCGGCGCGGGCGGATACTCGGCCAGGAAATGCTGCCGGGAAATATCATCTCAATCAGCGCCCAGGCCCCGCTGGCGGAGGTCGTACAGTACAACAGCCAACTCCGCTCAGTTACCGGCGGGCAAGGTTCGTACACGATAGAGTTCAGCCACTACGATCCTGTCCCCGGAAACGTACAACAACAAATCATCGCCAACGCAAAAAAGGCGAAAGAACAGGAAAAATAGGGGAATGGGCGAACTTGCGATAACGGGAGATTTTGATGGACGGAGAACTGGACAAGTTGACCGGCGCGATACTGACGAGTTACCGCTTCGATAAGCGGACCGAGCGAATCGGCTCGGCGTTCCTGCCCAGCCGGGACGCAATCGTCGAGATCATCGGCGAACTTCGGCAGATACTGTTTCCCGGCTACTTCGGGCAACTGGCCCTGACGAGGCAGAACGTCCGGTATCACGTCGGCGGCCTGCTGGTCCGACTGAGAAAGCAGCTGTCCGAGCAGATTTATCACTGCCTCTGCCACGCCGAGTGCGAAAATCCCTCCGACGAACGGGTAAACAGGAAAAACGCGGCGGAACTGGCGGATAGATTCCTTCGGCGGATACCGGCAATTCGCAAAATGCTCGCCCTGGACGCCCAGGCAGGTTACGACGGCGACCCCGCAGCCAAAAACATCGAAGAGGTCATCTACTGCTATCCCGGTTTCCACGCGATTACCATCTATCGCCTGGCGCACGAACTGTCCGGCCTGAAGGTCCCGCTGATGCCGAGGATAATGACCGAGTACGCCCACAGCACCACCGGTGTCGATATCCACCCCGGCGCGACAGTGGGAAAAAGTTTCTTCATCGACCATGCCACCGGCGTGGTCATCGGCGAGACGACCCGCATCGGAAACAACGTCAAGATTTATCAGGGCGTAACGCTTGGGGCCTTGTCGTTCCCGAAGGACGAACGCGGGCGGGTGATCCGCGGGATTGGCCGACACCCGATTATCGGCGACGGCGTTACCATTTATGCAAATGCCACGATCCTCGGAAAAACCACCATAGGGCGTGGCAGCACCATCGGCGGAAACACCTTCATAACCGAATCGGTCGCCCCCAACACCGTCGTCGGCCAAAAACCGCCCGAACTGCACCTCCGCGCCAAAAGCAAATCGAGAAGAAAGTAATTCACCTGCCCACAAAGCCGCTAGGGCGAGCAAATCGTTGCTCGCGTAACACTGCTGCGACAGGTTCCACGTGTAACAAGTTGCACGCCCTACAAACTTCGGCCTGCGCCGGGCTTGCTGCACTACCGGCCTACCGCTGCGGGTCGGGCAGGTTCCCATTTTTGTCTTTGAATTTCAGCGGGGGTTAGGATAGAATCTTTTTATGTTCCCAGGTGCAGGTGTTCCTATTATACCATTGGGCTTGCCCGTCTGGGCATGAATTAAGGAGGCCGGTGATGAGTTCCGGTTTCAGTAATTTCAGCGACGATTTTTTCGTCAATTTTGATCTGCACACTTCTCTGCCGCTTCCCACTGAGCGGGAGACGGTGCTTCATTTCTGCGAGGCTGTCCAGAAGCAGTTTCCGGAGATGACCGACTTTCATCAGCGTGAAAACGGAGAGTACGTCCTCGAAGGCGACCACGACAGCGGGTCATATCGCTGGCTTGGGCTGGAACAGCGTCGTCTGTCGGCAGGAGCGTTCAATCCGCCCGACGTCGGGGCTGCTTACGAACAGCACGAGTGGGTGCTCGACCGAAGCCGGTATTTCCTGGGCGTCTCGCACCTGGACGTCGAATCGCTCGACCTGGTCTATGGTTTCAACCTCGACTGCATCGGAAACCGCGACGCGATAGTTCACGATGCGCTGGTAGGCGGCAGCCGGCTGGCGTCTTTCCTGAACGAGGCCGACGCAGTGGCGCTGAATTTCGAGCCTTCTTTCGTCGTAGCCCTTAACGACGATTGCAGCCTTCAGGCCCGCCTGGCAGTTGAGACCCGCAACTCCACTTACCAGGTCAGTACGGGCGATTACGAAGAAGAACCCATCAGCATCTATTTCACAATTCGCGCCCACCCGCATCCGGGCAGGCAGTTCGACCTGGTAAGTTCGATGACCGAACAGGCCCGCATTGGAGAAGATATTGTCGTGCGAGTGCTGATCCCCAACATCGTCCATCCAATCGCATCGGCAATCGCCGCAGCCCAGTAAGTCCACGGATTACACAGATTTAGTAATTGGTAATTCGTAATTGGTAATTGGTAACGAATTACGATTTACGATTTACGATTTACGATTTACGAGTTACGAATTACTTATTACAAAATTCGTGTAATTCGTGTAATTTGTGGACTTATTAATTGGCGGATATATGGTTTCTGAACATACAAACAGTCAAGAAGCGGCGCTGGTGCGGGTACTGTTAATCCTGGCGGCGGTTTCGCTTCTCGTCGGTCTGACCGTCGGCCTGACCGGGATTATCCGTTCGGCTTCGTGGCTGTCGGCGGTAATTATCCTTGCAGGTTCGTGCTGCGTCGCCGGCGTGCTGTGTGCCCTGGCCTGGTTGTGCCGAAGGGAACACCTCCGGTCGCAGGCGGATGAAAAGATAGTTTCATCGCTGGAGCGTATTGCCGAGGAACTCCAGGCTGCGTCCGTCCGTCATATTGAGCGCGGCACGGCCGTCCCCCAGGGACAGGTCTCGGCAGCGGAAGAGGTTTCGGATACATCTCAGGCCGACCGGACCGAGGCGCTGCTCGCGCAACTGCGTGAACTGAACGCCAACCTTCTGCTGACCGATGCTCAGCGCCTAAAGAAGGCCAATGACTTCGTCGAGCACCAGGCAGGGCAACTGAAGCAGCAGTTCCGGGAAGCGCTTTTTGCCGGCGACCTTTCCGAGGCTGAAGATATTCTCGCCGGTCTGGCGCGCCTGGAGCCGGACTCGCCGGACGTGCCGCTCTTGCGCAAGCGGATCGAACAGGCCCGCGCCGAGGCAAAATCCCGCGACGCCGCCGAATCCGCGCGAAAGGTCGAAAACCTCATGGCGGCAAGCGATTTCGCCGGTGCGAGGAACCTTGCCGAAGCGCTTCTGGGAAAGTACCCCGATTCCGCCGCCGCCGTCGATATGCTCACCAGTGTCCGCCGGGAGCAGGACGCCTTTTCAGCCGAACAGCGAAGCCGAATGTACCGGAAGATAGAAAAGGAAGCGGCGGCCCGGCATTGGCATTCGGCCCTGGAGGCGGCGAGGAAATTCCTCGATTCCTGGCCCGACAGCACCGAAGCCGACGCCGTACGGTTGCAGTTATCCACTATTTCCGACAACGCACGGATCGAGGAGGTTCGAATCCTCCGCGACCAAATCCGGGATATGATTACGCGCCGGCGATTCGGCGAGGCTGTTGAATTGGCCGGAGACGTAATCAAACGGTTCCCCGAAACCGCCGCCGCAAATGAACTCCGTGAGCAGATGTCCCGTCTGGAAGAACGGGCCAAATCCGAACTGGACAACAACAAATGAAGCAACGCCACATGAACATTCTCCGGTCGCTTCTGTCCCAGCCGACCGCGCCGTTTCACGAAGAGAAGATAGTCGAGCAGGTCCGCCGCTGGGCAGACGGGCGCGGAATCGCCGTCAGGTTAGACAAGGCCGGTAACGTTTTCGTGCATTACCGCGGGGGTCGGCGGAGCGAAGGTCTTCGGTGGGTTTTCGCAGCCCACATGGACCATCCCGGTTTTGTGGTCCGTCGCGGTCGGGGTCGCTCGGTGTGGGCGGACTTTCTCGGCAGCGTTGCAAAAGAGTATTTCCCCGGTGGCAGGGTGCGGCTGTTCTGCCCCGACGCCGAAGTCCTCTCGACGGTTCGCAGCACGCGAACGGATAAGGATTCGCACGCCCTGGCGTGCCGGTTGGAGTTGGACAGCCCCGCCGACGTCCCGCCCGGGACGGTCGGCATGTGGGACTTTCCGACAATGCGTATCCGTGGGAAGCGGCTGGTCAGTCGCGCCTGCGACGATGTCGTCGGTTCGGCGGCTGTGCTGTGCGCGATGGACGAGATTATCTCACGCAAAATCGACGTTGACGTTACCGCCATGTTGACCCGTGGCGAAGAGTTCGGTTTCGTCGGAGCGCTGGCGGCGTGCGAAGATCATAAAAGCATCCCGCGCGACGCGATGA
>CAYUYD010000253.1:0-4189 GCA_964449105.1 uncultured Planctomycetaceae bacterium
CTGTATCCCTGCGAAATTTTAATCCAGCCCGCCACGACGGGGTTTTTTGCGTTTCTTTCCCGCAGGGGGTTGTTCGCCTGCCTGGCTGTCGTCGGCGGGCAGGTCTTCGACTGGCGGTTCGTCGTCCTGCAGCAGTCCCTTCATTGACAGGGAGATCCGTCGGGTCTGCTCATCCACTTCCAGCACGCGGACGCGGACAATCTGGCCGACCTCGACGACGTCGGAGACCGCGCGGATACGCCGGTCGGAAAGTTCCGATACGTGCACCAGCCCGTCCAGGCCGGGAGACAGTTCGACGAATGCGCCGAATTCGGCGACTCGAGTAACCCTGCCGGTATGCTCGCTCTGCTGGGCGAAGAGTCCGACGGCGCCGTCCCACGGGTCCGGAAGAAGGTGCTTCATCCCCAGCGAGATTTTATCGGCATCGCGGTCGATCTTCAGGACCTGCACCTGCACTTTCTGTCCCGGTTTGACGATCTCGGATGGGTCTTTGATGCGGACGTGGCTCATCTGCGAGACGTGCACCAGCCCGTCAACACCGCCGAGGTCCACGAACGCACCGTAAGGCATCACCTGCCTGACCACGCCCTCGCGGATGTCGCCTTCTTTCAGTTCGGCCAGGAGTTGCTCGCGTTTTCGGGCGGCCTCTAGTTCCAGCACCGCGCGGGCGGAGACGATTACGCGATTCTCATGCCGATTGACCTCGGTAACCTGGCAGCGGAGTTTTTGACCTATGAACTCGTCCGGGTCCTCGACGCGGTAGAGACTTATCTGGCTGATGGGCATGAACGCGTCGATGCTGTTGAACTTGACCTCCAGCCCGCCCTTGTTGGTCTTCTCGACGAACGCCTCGACGATCTGCCCTTCCTGCAGGGTTTCCCAATTTGTCCGTTCGACCGCGCCTTGGCGCGACAGCACCCATAAATCATCACTGCGGTTATATCTGGCGACCTCCAGTTCGAGCTCGTCTCCTACGGACGGTTCTTCTTCAAACTGCTCCAGGGGCACGATTCCCTGGTCCTTTCCGCCCAGTTCCACCAGCACGCCCTGGGAGTCGATGTCGATGACCAGCCCCCTGCGGACCTGTCCGGGCGCTACCTCGCCTTGTCCGTCGTTGTGCAGGGCCGACGGCATGGACAGGAGCGTTCCGTCGAACATCTCCTCTATGCTCTTGTCGCCCAAGGCCTCGTCTATCTCTCGCTGAAGGGCCTCATCCAGCCCGCCGGCGCCGTTCTCATCAGGTTTATCGCTCATAAGTATTCGCCTCGTTTCGCTGTTGATTCTGGGTTACGAAGGCGGATACTAACGCAACTTTAAGGTCAATGGAAGGGCCGCTTGCTCATTTACCGGCGTGCGGATATACTCAATGCGGATTCTGATGGAAGGGGAATGCGATGCGAATCGAAACACAGTTTTCGATATTTCTGGTCAACAAGCCCGGCGTGCTGGCGCAGGTAACGAGCGCCCTGGCGAAGGCCAAGGTTAATGTGATAGCCCTGACGCTTGTTGATTCCAGCGAGCACGGCGTACTGCGGATTGTCTGTGGCGATAACGCCGAGAAGGTTCGCCGCGTCCTTGCTCGTGCGCACGACCAGTTCACAGAGACCGAGGTGCTGGCGATGGACCTTTCCAACAAGCCGGGCGCTTTCGCCGCAGCGGCGGACAAACTTGCCGCCGAACACATCAACATCAATTACGCATATTGCACCGGCGGGGCGCGCGGCGGAAAGACGACGGCCATCTTCAAGGTCGCCGACCTGAACAAGGCTTTGCGAGTGCTCAAACCGGTCCGCCGCGGCCTGAAAGATACGCGGACGCCGGTCAAGGCCTCTCCGCAGCGACGACGATAAGGGGAAAATCACATGACTCTGGCGGCAATTGGAGACGGATTCATTCTTGGCCAGTGGGAAGTTGAGTTGATTTTCCGTCTGGTGGTGGCGGCTGCTCTGGGCGGGCTTATCGGTCTGGAGCGAGAGCAGCAC
Source organism: uncultured Planctomycetaceae bacterium (assembly GCA_964449105.1). Classification (GTDB taxonomy): domain Bacteria; phylum Planctomycetota; class Phycisphaerae; order SM23-33; family SM23-33; genus JAUWNJ01. Next base: position 1,983 of record CAYUYD010000253.1, read on the forward strand.
GGTCGGGCAGCCGGTTTGCGAACACACCTGCTCGTAGCGCTGGGCGCTGCTATGGCGATGGTGGTCTCGGTCCAGTTCGGGCACGTCTTCGGCCAGCCAGGCGGGGTAATGGCGATCCGGGTGGACCCAGCCAGGGTTGCCTACGGCGTTATGGGCGGCATCGGTTTCCTGGGGGCAGGGGCCATTATCCAACAAGGCGTGAATGTTCGCGGACTTACCACCGCCGCAAGCATGTGGTGCACCGCCGCCATAGGTCTGGGCGCAGGGTTCGGTATGTTCGCCGTCTTGTTCGCCGCCTGTGTTATCGTCCTGTTCACGCTGATAGTGCTGGATATAGCGGATCGCCAAATCCCCGTCAGGCTCACCCAGACCGCCACGCTCAACGTCCCGGGCGTCTCCGCCGAAACAGTCGGTCGCTACGAGAAACTGCTGAGGGCCGAAGGCGTCAAAGTAATCACCATGGGATACGCATGCGACTTCCAGAACGATTGCTCGACCGTAACGCTGCGGATTTCCGCACGGACGACACAATTAAACGAAGCGCTGAACCGCCTGCGGCAAGGCGCGCCGGAAATCACGAGCATGAAAGTCGAGTAAGCACGTTAAAGCCCGCCTACCCTTTCGGCATTACGAAGGCGTACTGGATGATGAACAGTACGGCGAAGACATAGACGATAATCGGACATTCCCTGGCCCGACCGGTAACCAGTTTCCCGAACGCGTAAGAGACGAAGCCGATGGCGATACCCGCCGAGATCGAATAGGCAAAGGGCATTGTTACCATCGCCAGAAAACCAGGAAGGGCCTCGGTCATGTCATCCCAGTTGACCTCTCTCATCGTCCGCATCATCATTGCCCCCACGACAATCAGGGCCGGGGCTATCATGGGATATCGCAGGATCGGGTCTCCCCACGCGAAATGGCCGACGACGACCCCCCCGCCTATCATTTCCACCACCGGTTGGAACAGCAGCGCCACGAACATACAGGCGCCGGCGACGATAGCGGCCAGTCCCGTCCTTGCTCCCGACGCCACTCCGGTGATCGATTCGATGTAACTGGTAACGGTGCTGCTTCCCAGGCATCCGCCGATAATCGTACCGGCTGCGTCGGCGGCCAGGGCTTTCTCTGCCCGAGGTAGTTGTCCGTCGCGCATCAGGCCGGCGCGCTTGGAGACGCCCACCAGCGTCCCGACCGTGTCAAAAAGGTCCATGAACAAAAGGATAAACGCGAAGGCGATAACGTCCGCCCAGTGCTCGCTTATTAACTTACCCCACAGGCTCCCATATCCTCCGACGAACTTCCCAGCCGTTTCGCCAATCCCGTGAGGCAGGCCTATAAGACCATGCCACTGAACTGCTGATACGCCCCAGATGCGACCGGTGCCCCACGTAGCAGCCGTAGTAAGCAGTATCCCCAGCAGGATCGCTCCGCGGACACGAAACGCCACCAGCGCCAACGTAACGGCCAGGCCCAGCAGCGTCAGTCCCGCTACGTGGTTTCCCTGCATGTCGGCGAGTTTTATGAGCGTGGCGGGGTCGCCCTGCACCAGGTTTCCCCATTCGAACCCGATAAGGGCGATGAACAGTCCGATACCGGCGGCGATGCCGCTCTTCAGCGCGTCGGGGATGGCGTTGAGTACGCGGGAACGAAGCCCCACCGTAGAAAGCGACAGAAACAACAACCCCGTGATCGTTGTCAGCGCCAAGGCCTCATGCCAGGAGAGTTTGAACGCCGCCGCTCCCGATGTTACCCCGCAAAGCGTAAAGACGAAAAAAAAGTTCTCTCCCATACCGGGCGCAAGGGCGATGGGGTAATTGGCCCACAGGCCCATCAGGATACATGCCAAACCTGCGGAGATGCACGTAGCCATGAAAACCCCGCCGGTATCCATGCCGGTCTTGGAGAGCAACGCCGGCTGGACGAAGAGGATGTAACTCATCGCCATGAAGGTGGTAACTCCGCCGAGGACTTCCCGCCCGACCGTGCTGCCGCGATCCTTAATCTCGAACATGATACGCCCTTTCCAAAAGACGGATGAAATGCCCGCTTATTTGTGGCGCGCAAAGACGGTTTTGTCAACCGGCTATAATACGATAACCCGCGTTGTCGTGTTATTGAGGTTCGAATTGCTAAATAAACTCGCCATTCAGCGGAACGTCCCGCCGGGAAGGTCAATAAAGAGAGCGGGATTATAGGGATTTTAA
>CAYUYD010000254.1:0-4172 GCA_964449105.1 uncultured Planctomycetaceae bacterium
GCACGAACCGACACGAACCGGCACAGATTGGCACGGATCGATTCCGGGGCAGACCTGGTTGTCGGCGACCGCTTTTTGCGTCGCCGTACCGGCGACGGCTAAACAGGACTACCGGCAACGAATTACGTTACGGTAGGGGCGGCGCGGTCGCCGCAAGGGGCAGGCAAACGCCGCGACCCAATCCGCCGATTTACCGATCAACTGATTAACTGATCAACCGGCTACTTCACCACTTCTTTCCACAGTGCATCTTCGGCGGTGCGGAATTTTTCGAAGGTGTCCTGGAGGTGCTTTCGAATCTTTATCAGTTCCGGGTCGTCGGTTTTGACGCCGTCGGGGCGTGCCTGGCGAAGGGCTTTTAGACGGACGATGGCGTCGTCGAGTTGCTCCGCACCTTCGGCGAAGGCGCGGGCGGCGTCGTAGATGTTCTGCGTACGCTCTTCCTTATCGGACGGTTTGGCCAGCAATCGCCAGGGGTTGCGGCGAATCTCCTTGGCGGCTGCGTTAAGGTTCAACGACACCGACTTCATGTTGGCGATGGTCTCGTCGATGTTCTGGCGATTGAGGACCGCGACGTCCCTGGCTGTGGCGGAAACAGCCTTCATGTCGCCGACAATCCCGACCAGTTTGGTTGTGGTCTCGCGCAGGTCGGCAAGCAGGTCGACAATTTCCTTTTCGGTGTATTTTTCCAACTTTTCAGCGATGTTGACCACCGATGTCAGGGCCTTTTCGACCTTTGGTCCGGCATCGCCGGAAATCTGGTTGATATCGTCCATCGTCTGATGGGCCTTGGCCAGGATCGATGCCTTGTTTGCGGCTTCGACCTCTTTGGCGATATTGGCGGCGATCTGCACTACTCTGGTCGAGGTCGTTTTCAGGTCGTCGAGGATGGTGTGTATCTTCACCAGCAGTGTTCCGGCCTGTTCGGCGTTTAGTTGCTGCTCGACGGTTGCTGCGACTTTTTTGAGGCTTTCGGCAGTGGCCGCGAGGTCGCCCATTGTCTGGTCCATCCCGCCGAGGATTTTGACGGGATTTTCCTCGTTGGCGATTTTAGCCTTCGGCGTTCCCCGGCTGGTAATAACGAGCCTTCCCGCGCCTACAAGCCCGGCGGCGACGTGGGCCTTTCCGTCGGAATAAACCTTCACGTCGTCGCGGTCCAGTTTGGCCAGATAAATCGTCCTGCTGTTTTCCGGCTGGTAGGTTGTTTTGATGACCTTTCCCATTTCCTTTCCGGCGATGATGACGAGGCTTCCTTTTTCCAGTCCGACGTCTCCGCTGGATTCGTCCACATAGAACCCCGCCAGTCCCCTTGCCGGGCTGAAAACCTCGGCGGCGCCGAGCCAGACCAGCACCGCGATACCCGCTCCAAGTGCGATCAGGACGAACAGGCCCGCTGCAAACTCGTTATGTTGTCGCTTCGCCATCGTTGATGTCTCCGATGATATAGGTAATCAGTTTATTCTCCGGTGGCGGCTTGAAGAATATCTTCTTCATAGCCGGTGGTAAGTCGCCTGGCTGTTATCGGACCTTCCGAATCGCCCCGCAGGAACTGGCGGATCAGGTCGCCTTTTTCATCTCCCGTCGCCGGCCCATCGCGCATCGCCTCAAACTCGCTTCGCGGACCTGTCTTGAGCATCTTTCCGCGGTCCAGCATTGCCATGCGGTCGGCGATGCGAAAGGCCGAATCCATCTCATGCGTTACCACCACGCTGGTAACGCCCAGTTTGCCTGACAGGTCCATTATCAGTTGGTCTATCTCGGCTGACGTTACCGGGTCCAGCCCGGCGGACGGTTCGTCGTAAAAGAGTATCTCGGGGTCCAGTGCGATGGCGCGGGCGAGTCCGGCGCGTTTTTTCATTCCGCCTGAGATTTCCGCCGGCATAAGGTCGGAGGCCTCTCGCAGACCGACCTGCTCGAGTTTTATCGTTACCATTATGTCGATTGTCTGCTCGTCGAGATTGGTATGTTCCCGAAGCGGAAGCGCGACGTTTTCCCCGACGGTCATCGAGTTGAACAGCGCACCCGACTGAAACAGGATTCCGAATCGCAGGCGAAGGGCGTTCAGGTCCGGCTCGTCAAGTTCGTTGAGGTCCTTGCCTAACAGTTCGACCCGCCCTTCATCGGGAAACAGCGAGCCGACCATGTGCCTAAGCAGCGTGCTCTTTCCGCACCCGGAGCCGCCCATGATGACGACTGTCTCACCCGGCCAGACCGCCAGGTTGATCCCGTCCAGCACAGCCCTGTCGCCGAAACGCTTGACCAGATCGACCACGCGAATCACGGGTTGGCGTTCTGTTGTGTTTGTGTCAGTCATTTTTTCCACGAATTACACGAATTGAAACGAATTACACGAATTTTATTTTTGTTTCTCAATTCACGAACCGTTTGAACACAAGGCTTGGCTCACCGAAGTTTATCAGCATACCCAAGTCCGCTCCGGTCGCCTTCAGATAGGCCAGAATCTGTGACTCATGTCCTTTGCAAAGGCCATCTGCTGCTTTTAATTCAACCACGATTTTTTCATCTACATACATGTCCACTCGAAACTGGCCGCATAGAATCCCATCATAGGCAACTTCAAATTGTGCCTGCGACTGGAAAGGAATTTTGGCTTTGACCAGTTCACGGCTCAATGCTTTTTCATAAACGGATTCCGGAAACCCAGACCCCAGGGCAGTGTGTACTCGCTGCGCACAACCAATAACAGAGTAACTTAACTCTTTATGAATAATCTTCGTTTCTTTTCCCATCCGCAGGAATCACTCTTTGATTTTTACAATAATTCGTGTAATTCGTTTCAATTCGTGCAATTCGTGGAACTAGAATCCGAACACATAGAAGATTGTCGTAAAGACTCCGGCTGCCAGGATAATACTGACTATCGAATAGACGACGGTCATGGTGGTGGCCCGCCCGACGCCCTCTGCTCCGCCTCTTACTCGCAGCCCCTCGTAGCAGGCAATCAGGCTTATCAGCACCCCGAAGACGCCGGCCATTATCAGCCCGCTGGCGAAGTCGCGCAGGCGGAGTTGTTCCCGCATCAGCGACCAGTATCCCTCGCATACTTCCGGGTCCAGCACCAGCAGGGCGGTGGCATACCCTCCGACAGCGATCATCCAGTTGGCGATGATTGTCAGCAGGATCATCATCACGAAAGTCGCAATCATGCGAGGGACGATAAGGAACCGCACCGGATTGAGTGCGTGGGCCTGAAGGGCCTCGATTTCCTCGGCTACGACCATCGTGCCAAGTTCGGCGGCGATGGATGCCCCGGCAAAGCCGCTGAGCACCACGGCAGTGAGGATAGGTCCGAGCATCCGAAAACCGGCTACGCCTATGATGTTTGCGATCTTATCGACCTGCCCCCATGGTTCCAGCGGCGGGGCCAGTTGAAGAGCGAGGATAACGCCGATGAAGACCTGCACGAGGCAGACGATTCCGACGCTGCGTACGCCGACGCGGACCATCTGACCGGCCAACGCCCGGCGACCCGAGCCGCGGGCCAACGTGGTCTTCGTTGCACGAATTGCCTGCCCAAGCAGGATCGCCATCCCGCCGAGGTAGCAGACCCCGCCTATGACGCGGGCGCCTATCGCCTCGACAAAATTACGCTCTGGGGCGTGGTCGCTCACGAATCCATCGCCTCCTGCACGCCGGGATAGAGGTCGAAGACGGTATCCAGGCGGGTTATCTCGAAGACGTTGCGGACTCGCGGCGTAAGTCCGGCCAGTCTCAAATCAATCTTGTCGCGCCGGACGCGCGAGAGAAGTTTGACCAGCGACGCCACGCCGGATGAATCCATGTATGAAACACCCGCCAAATCGACTATCATCCGTCGCGGGCTATGGTTCAGCGGTTTCAGCAGCGCTTCCTGGAACATCGCGCTGCGGTGCAGGTCGATCTCGCCGACTGCCTCGATAACGACCACGGTCTTTTCAGGATCAATCCACCTGACGGACCGGACCGGATTTCCCGTCTCTTCCATTTATTACTCCAGTTCCTACCTGCCTACCGGCAGGCAGGCAGTATCTTGACCAGTGTCAGAAGCGTCCCGCCATCAGGCGCGTGGACATACTTCACCTCGTCCATGCAGCGAGACATGATATGAACACCCAACCCTCCCGGCCTGACATTGTCGAGGTCGCGCGACTTGATGACGGCAGGAGCAACCT
>CAYUYD010000255.1:0-4162 GCA_964449105.1 uncultured Planctomycetaceae bacterium
GAAGGTCCGCCTTGCCCCCGTGGAGGTCGAAACATGCGAAAATTTTTACTAAAAATATCAGTTGCGGGAATGGTGATACTTGCTGCTTCGGTTGCCAATGCGAAAACCCCGCTGGAGACGCCGACAACCGAAGCGGAATTCGAGAAGATTGTCGGCGAACTTAAGACCGAGGCCAAGACCTTCGCCGATGCCGACGACGATAAAGGTCCGTCGCAAAGCGAGGCCGTCGGGAAACTGCAATACAGTCCCGAATCGTCGGTCCCGCTGGGCAAGGCAATTAAATCGCTGCCCCAAAATCCGCTGGAGCGAATGTACATACTTTCCCAACTCCTGACGCCGCTGAAAATGGCGTCCGACGATACCGTCCGCCCGCTCGCACCCATGTTAACGGACCTTATCCAGAACGACTGCCGATATAAATCCATACCAGCCTTGCCCGGGGCCACGCCGGCCATATTGGCTCCTTCCGGCAAGGACACGCCGGAGCGAAAGCGAAGCCGCGACGTGGCTCTCCGGAAAAAAGCAACCGGCGAGCGGGCGGTCGTCAAATACAACAGGACGGTCAACGCACTGGAAAAGACCATCAAGCAGCTGCTTGTCCTGATAAACGACCAGGCCGCCGATGAAACCCTGCTGCAAAGACTCACCTACGAGAATGACCATCAACAGACCACCTTTGAAGACACTCTTGCTGTCATCAAATCCGAGGCCGGGAAAATGAAGCAGGACCGGGCCAAAAAATTCTATGATAACCTCAGGGATCTGGCGTCTCGCAGCAAGCGTCCAAAGCAATACTCCGATCCGACTAAACCAATCTATAAAGCGGACAAGGATAGTTCGTTTGAATCCCGCGAGATTCACTTTGCCGTTTCTACAATTAAAGTAGTCAACGTGCTGGCGACGGCTGCGCAGGAGCCGGCGGTGAAAGCCCCCGGCGAAAAACCACCTGAAAAGCAGCGCCCGATACGCCCCCGGCGGTAACGGAAAAAGCATAACTCATGCCCAAAACGCTTTCCAAAACGGCGATGATTGTCCCGTTGACCCAATCGACGATCGGCCGGATGCGTTCAGCCATGCGCCGGGCGGCGGAAGCCGGCGCTGACATGGTCGAGTGCCGCCTGGACTACCTCGCCACAGCGCCTGATGAGAACGCCCTGCAAATCCTGTTGTCAGACCGTCCGCTGCCGGTGATTGTTACATACCGGCCGCCGCGACAGGGCGGACGATTCGCCTGCGACGAATCAGCCCGTCTGAACGTCCTCGCCACAGCCTCACGCCTGGGGGCAGACTACATCGACATGGAACTGGACGTTCCGCCGTCCCGCAGGCCGAAAGGACGGACCATCCTAAGTCATCACGACTTTACAGGCCGACCCGCCGGCCTGGATAAAATCGTTGCGGAACTTAACGCCTCGAAAGCAAACGTCTGTAAGATCACCTTCTCCGCCAATGGACCTGAAGACGCACTGGCCGCCCTTGATTTGCTGCGTAAATCCGACAGGCCGATGATCTCGCTGGCAATGGGCGAAGCCGGGCTGGCGAGTCGAATCCTCGCGGGCAAATTCGGCGCGTTCGGAACGTTCGCGTCGCTGGCCGAAGGCAACGAATCAGCGCCGGGGCAATTGACAATCGAGCAGATGAAAGGCCTCTACCGCTGGGATTCCGTCGGTCCCGCAACGTGCGTCTATGGCGTCATCGGCTGCCCGGTAGCGCACTCTATGAGTCCGACCATCCACAATTCAGCCTTTACCGCCGAGGGAATGGACGCGGTCTATGTGCCGCTGCGAATTGAACCGGGCAAGGAAAACTTCAACCGTTTCATGGATGCCGTCGCCGATGCTCCATGGGCGGACTTTCGCGGCTTCAGTGTAACCATACCACATAAGGAAAACGCCATCGCCCGCGTCGGTGCGGAAAACATTGACGACCTGTCCCGCCGGATCAGGGCGATTAACACTATCGCAATCACCAACGACGGTTCGCTGTCCGGGACCAACACCGACTACACCGCAGCCGTTGATTCGCTCTGCTCGGCCATGGGGATTAGGCGCAAGGACCTTTCCGGGCGCGATGCAGCCGTTGTCGGCGCAGGCGGTGTCGCCCGCGCCATCGTAGCCGCCCTGGCGCACTACGGCGCCGACGTAACCATCTACAACCGCACCTTAAGCCGCGCCGAAAAACTCGCCGACGAGTTCGGAAGCAAGGCCCGCCCGCTCGCCGAAGTTTCGGAAATCGCATCCGAAATCGTCATCAACTGCACTGCAATCGGAATGACCCCAAACGTTGATGACAGCCCCATCCCAGCCGGGACGTTATCTGGCGTAGGGGTCGTCTTCGACACGATTTACAATCCCGTTCAGACACGCCTGCTCCGTGAAGCGTCGAGCGCCGGATGCGTTTGTGTCTCCGGAATGGAGATGTTCCTCAACCAGGCCGTCGCGCAATTCGAGTTCTGGACAAAAAAACCCGCCCCGCGCGAGATCATGCAAGAGGTGGTAATCAAACACTTAATAAAATAGTTCATGCAGTTCATGCATCGTGCATCGCTGAAGCGAGCACGCCAAAGAAACGCTCCGATATGTTAGCGTGCTCACTTTAGTGACGCATGTTCTTATTCCGCTTTCTTCTCGAATTGGAAACCCTTCGCCACCGCCTGCTCGCGCACTGCGGTGCGGAGAACGGCGTCAAAGGCGCTCTTCTCGCTGAGTCCCTTCCGTTCCATCTCCTTCTTGACATAGGCGTCGCGCTCGGCGCCGAGGTCTTTAATCTGCTTTTGAATCTCTGCCCGACGATTGGCCTGTTCGACAATGTAGGCCTCGCGCTCCGCCACGGTCATTTTTCTCATGTTCTCAGGCAGGTCGTCCTCTTTGACCTTGGTGATGTCGAAATCCTTCTTCCCGGCGGCGTCCACAAGGTCCCACGCGGCATTGCTGTAAAGGCTGGAGGATTTCGAGACGGCCCTCTCGGCCGCGGCCGAGGGATTCAGTTTGGCGGCGTTGGCGTCCTGGGCGGACTGGTTGGCCGAGCCTTCCCCGCCACGGGCGCCGTAAGAAACATAGGTCTTGTTCAGTTCGGCGATTAGTTCGGCAAGTTTCTTATCGTGCGGCGTGGCAATCACGACCGTGCCGCTGTCCTGGTTTATGGCGGCGTATCGGCCGTCGGCCCAACGGGCGGCGTCTGCCCAACCGGTGCGGCTGCCCTCTGCCTCCGGGCCGCAGAAAATCGTGTTGATGATGATCCCCTTGCCCACCGTCGCCGAGCAGACATCCTGCAATTTGAACTCATTATCCTGCGTGGCCGGTTCGTTGCCGGCAACGAAGATAATCCGCAGCGTGCCCTTGTCGGTATTCCACTTCAGTTCCTCGGTAGCCGAGCGAACAACGCGGGCGACGTACTCGGTCCCGCCATTGGTGGTCAGAGCAAACAGTTTTCCATAGATCGTGTCCAGATCGTCAGTCAACGGGCAGAGTTGCTTGACCCAGCCGGTCTCCCGATCCAGGCCGTCGTTGCCGTAGTGATACAGCGCCACCCGCAGCAGCGGCTTGGGACTGGCCGTGGCCAGTTCGTTCACGACCGCCCATAACTTCTGCTTGGCCGAGTCTATCAGACCGTTCATCGAGCCGGACGTGTCCAGGCAGATTGCCAGGTCAACGTGCCTGGCCTGGCCGACGGGCCTTGTCGTGGGCGCCTTCTCATCCGCACCGAAAGAAACCGTCGCAGCCAGAACCACCGTCAGAATCAATGCACTTGTTCGTTTCATTGTTTTTCTCCTTATCTTGCGTTTCCTAATAGTTTGACGCACAGCCGGCGAAAAAGTTCCCGCCGGCGGCGAGATTTTCATACAATGCCGTCATGGACGGAGAAACACGCGACGCGCGAAGTGATGCGACGGGTGGTAAGCGAATGCTTGAACATGCTTCGCTAAAGCGACGCATGTTCGTCCATCTTCTTCCATTTGCACTCACGAATCATTTATGTATCATTCAGCGTTTCAAGGAGCATACCCATGAGTAAGAAGGTAAAGAAAATCGTATTGGCATACTCCGGCGGGCTGGACACTTCGGTGATTTTACCGTGGTTGAAGGAACGGTATGCCGGCTGCGAGGTAATCGCCTTCGTCGCCGACGTCGGCCAGGGCGCAGGTGAACTTCGCGGCATCAAG
>CAYUYD010000256.1:0-4158 GCA_964449105.1 uncultured Planctomycetaceae bacterium
GAGGCTGTGCCGTTGTGCACAGGCTGAAAGCCTGTGCCACCGCCGACGATAACGGCGCAGGCCCTGGTGTCGGCCAATTGGGCTAAATGCTGGTCGCCGGCCAGGAATGAGACGTCTGCGGCGCCGGCAAGGGACAACGGGGCGATGCCTCTGATAACGGCGCTGCCGTCGCCGATTACCTGCCCGCCGATACGATCGGCCAATTGACTGACTGTAAGGTTCAATTCGGTCATTGCTGAGATGACATCATATCTTTACCAAAGGAGTTAGACAAGGGCGGGGCCTGTTACAAAACAACGAATGAGAATCTTTTGCTTCCAGGTCTCTGACCAGCATCTTTTTGGCTTCGGACGACGGCAAACCCCGCGTCCCGGATGCATCGCTTCATGAACCGATCAAACCGCGCCAATGCAATAAGGTAGTTCATGCCAACAAGCCATAGCCACGTGAATGGCAAGCCACAGAAGAAGAACCCAGAAGGAAACTCGTTCGCCACCATAAACGCGGCCATGAACCCAACCATCACGGTTCCAAAAACCACCAAGTGCATAAAGCTTAGGCTGTAGGTTACCCGGTTGGTTTCCGGCTTCAGTTCGATTCGGCCACTGGTAATGCTCGCTAGTAGGTTCCAGTTCCCCGTAAGACGAAACACTCCTCCTTTGAAACACACGATATTTTCTTCGACCGTCACGTGGCCGGCACGGATTTTCTCAAGCCTCCGCGCGAACATCCTGAGGAGGCCTTCGTGTGTGGCGCCCTCGTGCTCTGGCACGGCCGTGAAGCTGGATCGATACATCCTTGTCCTCCGGACCTACGCTAGGTCGCGCTGTAATATTAATCACCGGGTATTATTTCGGTTGGTCGGCGTATTTGCGATTGGCCAACTGAAGAACAGCGTCGGTCAGGTCGATGGCGGGATCGAAGTACAGGCACTTTCGCTGGGCTATCTTGTTGAGCAGTTCGGTGGTGGTCTGGCTGGCAATCGGAACGTCCTCTCGGTAAATGACCAGGTCGCAGCCTTGCTGTTTCGCGACCGTTTCGACGGCGGTCAGGATTTCACGATACATCTCCTCGGTAAGCCGGCGGTGCCACTGGCTTGCCGTCTGCTCCTGCATTTTGCGCCATATCGACTGCTTCATGACAAGTTCCTGCAATTGCGTCGTTGTCTTGTCGTGAATCTCGGAACCCACCTCGATGCTCTCCAGCACCTTTCCAAGTCGCTCGATTTCCTCGTTGCGTTTTTTGTCTTCGGCGGCGATATCGTCGCGCTTCCGGGTGAACTCCACGTTGAGGTCCTTGGCCTTTTGGTATGTGTTGAAGACGGCTGCGACGTCGCAGACGGCTACTCGCGTTGCGCGCGCCACCGGTGCGGTCTGCGCCTGCTGGGCCGAACTGCGACTAAAAAACACCACAACTGCCGAGAAAAGAACCGCTGCAACCAAAAGCGTCCTGGGGGATTTCATCTTTGAAGACTCCTTTATTGACCTTTGAATGGATTTTTGATTTTCGATTGGGGCCTGCGCCTTCGCGATGGTTTTTTCGTGAAATCGAAAATCCAAAATCAAAAATCCAAAATCGAAAATCAGAACACCCATCCGATGCTGAAACTGACGAGCTGCGTATCGTCTTCGTCGGTTTTGCTGAGGGGGAAGCCGAAGTCGAGGCTCATAGGCACCGGTCCGAAGAATGGCAGGTGCAGCCGCAGTCCGACGCCGGCGGAGGCGCGGTAGTCGATGATTTCTATGTTTCTTTCCACTGTGCCGCTGTCGAGGAATACGACGCCGCGGAGGTTCCGTCCGATGATCGGGAAGGAATATTCGCTTCCGAGGAACACTTTGAAGTTGCCGCCGACGGGGTCGTCGTCCGGTCCCTGCCTTGGGCTGATTCCCCGGAAGTCGAACCCGCGGATCGAACCAAGCCCGCCGCCGTAGTATCGTTCAAAGACGGGCGCATCTCCGAAGATGGCCCCTGCGGCGGCGCGGGCGGCAATGATGTGCTTGCGGTCCATCGCGTCGGTATAGACGGTGTAGTAGATGCGGTAGTCCGCATCCGCCCGTCCGAAGGTGAAATCGCCCGCAACCTGCTCGTAACCGACTATGAAGCGGTCGCCTTTCGACGGAAGCCATCGGCTGTCGGTCCTGTCGCGGACGAGCGTACCCTTCACGCCGGCCAGTGCCGAGGTTCCCTCCACATCCCGGACGTCTTGGGGCGCATTGTCGTCCAGGTCATCGACTTGCACGCCCTCAATGCGTCCGGCCAATTCGCCGTACCAGAGGTTCTTGAAGCGGCGCCCGACGCTGACGACCCCGCCGTATCGGGTCTCGTCGTAACTTTCCCTGCCTGACGTGAACACGAATGCGCGGGTTCCCAGCGAGTAAGGCGTGTCGAACATGGACGGTTCACTCCAGTCGATATGAAACCGCATGAATTCAGTTCCCGGTTCGGCGCTGATGCTGAGTGTCTGCCCGCCGCCGCGGAAGGATCGCTTTCCGTTCCGGTCAGGGCGGGCGAAAAGGTCAAAGTTGCGCTCCGTGAAGGAGATATTCCCCAGCAGCCCGGCGTTGCTGGAGACGCCTGCGCCGATGAGGAACCGGGCGGTCTTGGTTTCCGTTACCTCGGCTACCGCGTTTCGGACGCCGGGAGCGTCCCCATAGGGCGTAACGGTAACCTTCTCGAACAGACCCGTTTCCATAAGCCGCTTGCGGGACTCCTCTGCGGCGACAGTGTTGTATAACTGTTCCGGCTCCAGCCGCAACTGGCGGCGGATGACGTTCATCTTCGTTACGTCGTTTCCGCGGATGTCAATCTGCCCGACGCGGAACTGGCTGCCCTCATCAATGGTATAGACCAGGTCCACCAGCCCGGGCTTGTCGGTGTATTGCGTTTTGACCGAGACATTCACCTCGATGTAACCGATCTGGCCGTAGGAGTTGCGGATGCCCGTCAGGTCCCGGCTGAGGGACAGACCATTGTAATACGCCCCGGCGAGGAGTTTCAGGTCCCTGCGGAGCTCATCGGCGTCGAAGACCTTGTTACCCTGGAAAACGGTATTACGGATGCAATAATGGGGCCCTTCGTCAATGACGAATACCAGTACGGCTTTTTTCTTGTCGGCTGAAAACTCCTGCCTGCAATCGACCTGTGCGTCGAGGAAGCCTTCCGACCGATAGAAATTTCTCAGCTCCGCGACGTCTCGATCGGCGGTTTCAGTATCGAGCGTTCCGGGCAGGAAAGGCCAGAGTTTCGCCTTGCTTGATATTAAACCTTTCAGTCTCCGCGCGGCGAAGGCTGAATTGCCCTCGAAGCGAATTTTTCGGATGGCGACCTTTGGTCCTTCGACGATTTCATAGACCACCTTCCCCGCGTCGCGGAGGGCTGCCTGGTTGAGTTTGACCTCGACGAAGTGGTATCCGCCGGAGCGGTATTTGCCTTGTATTGCCCGCAGACCGCTTTCTATCTGGAATTGGTCGATCGGGTCGCCGCCGCCGAAGGTCAGCATCGCCGCGAGTGTGCTGTCGGCGAAGACCTTGTTGCCTTCGAAGATTACCGCCTCTACGAGCGGCCGCCCGGCAACGGTGAAGGTAACGATGACGCCCTTGTCGGTCTGCGTCTTTGTGGCTACGACGTTATTGTATCGTTGGGTTTTCAGCAATCGCTGCTCGTCGTCGCGGACGATTGTTTCGCTGTAGGGTTGGCCTTGGCGGGTCTTGACGTTGGCGAGGACGGCTGATTCGCTCAGGACCTTATTGCCTTCGACGCGAATTTCAATGACCGTATTTGGCGGGGATGAATCCTTCGCCTGGGCAAAGCCCGACGCCGACCATGCCAAACCGACCACCGTCATTACGATTGTCGCTCGATAGACACGTTTCACTGGACTTCTCCCATTGGGCTTTCGACAAGAGTGAAATGATACCTTCATCGGAGGCGATGTCAAAGGTTTTTAGAAGGCGCCGGTGAAACGAAGTATTAGCAGGGATGCAGGGGATACAGGGGATACGTATTTAAATAAAAGAAGAAAAAAATTTGTATCCCCTGTATCTCCTGCATCCCTGCTGATTTTTTAAGGATGCGCCTTTGTCAAAGCCCGTACGCTTCTTCGGAGGCGTAGTTTTCGAATCGGATACACTCTTTCAGGAATGTCAGCGGGACCGTGCC
>CAYUYD010000257.1:0-4141 GCA_964449105.1 uncultured Planctomycetaceae bacterium
GTCCACGGATTGCACTGATTGCTCCAAAGGTGAAATATAATCGGTGTAATCCGTGTAATCCGTGGACTGACTGGGAGAAAAAGCGTGAGTCAGGAATTACTGAATAAAGCGGTGGCTAATTCAATGAAGGGCAATCCGCCGAAGTTTCACATCGGCGATATGGTCAACGTTTCGGTGCGAATCGTAGAGGGTGAGAAGGAACGTGTCCAGGTCTTCCGAGGGACTGTCATTGCCCGAAGGGGCGGCGGAGTGGCTGAAACATTTACGGTCCGGCGAATCGTCAACAACGAGGGCGTCGAGCGGACCTTCCCGCTGCACAGCCCGTTGATGGTCGGCGTCGAAGTCGTTCGCTCGGGCAAGACACGCCGGGCAAAACTCTATTACCTGCGAGATCGCGTCGGTAAGGCCACTCGACTCCGCGACATAGCGCCGGTGAGCAAATCCACCCCCCAGGCCGCCGAAGAGACATCCAAAATCAACGATGAACCCCAGGTCGCCGACGAAAGCCCGGTAACCGACGAAACCCAGACTGACAACGAAACCGAAAGCATCGACAAAACTGAAGAAAAATGATTTTTTCATGATTATCACGCCTCGTTTCAGCGAAGCGTGACCCATCAAGAGCGAATCATGCCCGACAGATCGCTGGGATGTAAGGGGGAAAAGGTCGCTGCACGATACCTGCGCCGAAATGGATTTAAGCATGCAAAGACGAACTGAACCGCTGGGAAAGGATGGGGAGAAGTTCGCCGCGCGATATCTGCGTCGGAAAGGTTTTAAAATACTCGCACGCAATTATCGCTGCCCGACGGGCGAAGCGGATATAATCGCCTTGGACCGCTCAACCCGTAACAGTAACGGGACCGAAACGATCATATTCGTCGAAGTAAAGACCCGCTCGACCGCGAAGTATGTCGAACCGGAATCCGCAGTCGATGCCCGCAAACGCCGGCAACTGACCCGCATAGCCGAGTATTATCTTTCCCACCATGACACAAACGACTACGCCGCCCGATTCGATGTCGTATCCGTTGTAATCCGCGAAGGCGAAAAGCCCGAAGTCAAACACATAGCCGATGCGTTCTGAAACGATGAAACTCATAGACACACATTGTCATCTGACCGACAATCGCCTCGGTGTTGATTTGGAGGGCGTTTTTGCGCGGGCAGGCGAGGCCGGCGTCGTTGCATTTATCTGCGCGACCGCACGCATCGCCGACAGCGCCAAAGCCGCCGAGATTGTCGGGCGATACCCACAGGTTTATTGCACAGCCGGCATCCATCCGCACGACGCCAAAAACGCCGGAGAAGATTACCTCGACCGGCTGGAGGAATCGGCTGCCAATGTGAAAAATGTTGCAATCGGCGAAATCGGGCTTGATTATCACTACGACTTTTCCCCGCGCGACGTGCAGCAGCGCGTCTTCGCCGAGCAACTCGCACTGGCCTGTCGCCTCGAAAAACCCGTCGCCGTCCATACGCGAGAAGCCTTCGACGAGACGCTTTCCGTCATTTCCGAGTCGGGTTTATCCGGCGATAAGATACTTTTTCATAGTTTCACCGGTGGCCCGGACGAGGCCCGCCGCGTGCTCGACATCGGCGCTTACATCAGTTACAGCGGGATCGCCACGTTCAAGAACGCCGATGCCATCCGCGCCGGGGCCGCGATAGTTCCGGACGACCGCATCCTCATCGAGACTGATGCGCCTTATCTGTCCCCTGAACCGCTCCGCAATATGAAAATCAACGAACCGGCCAACGTCGTCCATGTCGCGGAATGTTTAGCAGTCGTCCGAAGGACGACTCCAAAAACCTTCGCCGAACTGACCACCGCCAATGCGATTCGCTTCTTCACCCTCGACATGGAGGCATGAGAGCGTTTATCATAAACTGCGAAAAAAAAATCAGCAGGGATGCAGGGGATACACGGGATGTTTTTATTTTTTACAATAACATCTTATCCCCTGCATCCCCTGTATCCCTGCGAATATGTTTTTACGAAAGCGAAAGAATGTCTGAACCGGAAAAAGTTGAGACTTTCGAGCAGGTCGTCGAGGCCTTCCAGTCTGACTATGCGAAGATTACCGAGCAGGTAGGCAGGGTGATCGTCGGGCTTGAGGAAGTCGTCGGCGAGGTAATGACTTGTTTGCTGACCGGCGGGCACGCGCTGCTGGAGGGCGTTCCGGGGCTGGGAAAGACGCTGCTTGTCCGCACACTGGCAGAGGCGTTGGACCTTTCCTTCAGCCGGATACAGTTCACGCCCGACCTGATGCCGACCGACATCATCGGGACCAACATCGTCGAGACGAACGAGACCGGCGGAAAGGGCTTCCACTTCCAGCGCGGGCCTATCTTCGGCAACATCATCCTGGCCGATGAAATTAACCGCGCCACGCCCAAGACCCAGTCGGCTGTTCTCGAAGCCATGCAGGAGCAGACCGTTACCGTCGCCCGCCGGCGGCATCGGCTGCCCTCGCCGTTCATGGTCCTGGCTACGCAGAACCCGCTGGAGATGGAAGGCACTTACCCTCTGCCTGAGGCTCAACTGGACCGCTTCATGTTCAAGATCAGCGTCCGCTCACCTAAACTGGACGAACTGACAACCATTCTCGACCGGACCACGGGCGCCAAGACCCCCTCGGCCGAGAAGGTCGTTACGGGCGAGCGGGTGGATGAGATGCGTCAGGCCGTTCGCCAGGTGGTAGCGGCTTCGCATGTGAAGGATTACATCGGACGACTTGTGCTGGCGACGCACCCCGGCAGTGAATACGGGCCCGAAACGACCGATAAGTACGTCCGCTACGGCTCAAGCCCGCGGGGCGGACAGGCGATTATTCTCGCAGCCAAGGTGCTGGCACTGCGCGACGGGCGGGCCAACATCGCATTCGATGATGTTGAAAAAGTCGTACATCCTGCCCTGCGGCATCGCCTGATACTCTCATTCGAAGGACAGGCGGAAGGCATCGAACCCGACGAGATTATCACGCAGGTTGTCCAAACCGTCCCGCAAACGCCGTAGCACGGGTGTCTCGCCCGTCTCTTGGTATTTGTCTCTTTCCTTCAATTCATAATTGCCCGCAATGCAAAGAAATACCCCACCGTCAACACGCCAGCCAGAACAATGGGAAGGGCGATGATTCGATAGACTTGTCCGAACCCCGTCTTGAAATGGCGATTGCTCAGGATGTAGCACAAGTGCACTGGGCTGAGCATCTGCCCCATGTGCCCGAAGAAATACGCCAGCGCAATGTACGGCGGGATAAGACCGGCATCGGGTATCAGTTTCATCACGATCGGAAAACTCGTTGCGACGAACCCCACCGCCAGCCCGGTAACCATCCCGGCGATAAACGGCAGGATCGCAATCACCGCCAGGACCGGCACGTGCAGCGCAGCCAGTTCCCTGCTGATTTGCCCGGTAGCGTCGGTGCAATTCAGCATGCGCTTGAATACCATCACGCTGACGACCAGCAGCGCCATCAAGCAGACCTGCTTATCCAGAAAGGCCTTTTTAACCGTTGCGGCGTCCAGACGATTCAGCCGGATCATCCAGATAAGGCTGACGACCAGGCCCATCGCCATCGGCAGGTACAAGTACGCATCATCAGGCACAGACCAGCCCCACCAGCGGCGCCCTGCCAGAAGCAGCAACTTCACCGGCGCCCAAACCGCTATGATTATCCCGATGGATGACGTGGCCTTGAGGAGTTTTCGCTTTGTCCCCCTCGGCGCGGGTGGAGACGCCACGTGCAGGTCCGGATGTATCCGGCGCAGAATCAACAGCCCCGACAGAATCATAATCACGCTCAAGGGGAACTGAAACAGCATGAA
This sequence comes from uncultured Planctomycetaceae bacterium, assembly GCA_964449105.1. Classification (GTDB taxonomy): domain Bacteria; phylum Planctomycetota; class Phycisphaerae; order SM23-33; family SM23-33; genus JAUWNJ01. Next base: position 3,832 of record CAYUYD010000257.1, read on the forward strand.
GGGCAGGAATTCCCTCTCAGTTATCGAAACCGCAAGGAGCACGCCCGGATACAGAGGCCACCAGTATTCCCAAACATGCCGGAACCAGTAGTTAATCGCCGACATCCGATCGCCGGAGACCTTGGTGTCTCCTGCAGCCGATTCGATCATCGGTGCGGAAAACAAGGCTCCACCGGGCATGGGAAGCAGCCCGATTAAGGCAGGTAACGCCGCCATGGCAATGGCGGGACGGCGAAGGAACATCTTGGTCAGCGATACGATCCATTCCAACTGACCCGATAACCGCATCGTCCGAGACAGGGCGATCAGC
>CAYUYD010000258.1:0-4109 GCA_964449105.1 uncultured Planctomycetaceae bacterium
GGCGGCTGCGAGAACCTTCTGCCGGTTCTGCATCCTCACCCGCCTGATGGATTCCGACCCGTCCGGGGCGATTGACCCGCCAAGAAAATGGTCCCGTCTTCCGACAACGCTGCACCACGAAGTCCTCCAAACCCTCATGGAAACGCCCGTTCCCGACGAGGATACATACTGGCTTCGAGACCGTGTGGTCCTGGCGATGCTGTACGCCACCGGAATGAGGACGTCCGAACTGGCAGGGCTTAAAATCGGCGACATCAACTTCAACCTCGGCGTCGTGCGAGTTTTCGGTAAAGGCGGAAAGGAGCGAATCGTTCCTGTCGCAGCCTCGGCTTTGGAGGTAGTCGGGCAATACGTCAGCCAGGCCAGGGCGGTGGATGACAGTACCGAAGTGCTGTTGCTTTCGCGCACCGGAAAGGCATTGAGGCGAGAGGATGTTTTCCGCATCGTCCGCAAATACGTCCGCCGGACGGCGATTCAGAAGCGAGTCAGCCCCCACACGCTGCGGCATTGCTTCGCGACGCAGCTGCTCGCCGGCGGCGCCAATCTGCGAAGCGTTCAGGAAATGCTGGGGCATTCTGACATCGCCACCACGCAGATTTACACACACGTGGACGCCTCGCGCCTAAAGGCCGTCCATAAAAAGTTCCACCCGCGGGGATAGTTCCACAAATTACACGAATTTTCACGAATTACACGAATTATTTTGATTGCGGATTGCGGATTTTTACCGGTCTTTCTGTTTTTTCCCTAATCCCAAGTCCCTAATCCCAAGTCCCTGTTTTTCGGTATTCCGGTCTCACAGTGATCCGGTAATCCGGTTTTTACTCAGGCAGGTGTTGCAGTATCTCTTCGATGGCCTCCAGTTCGGATTGCATTTCCTTCAGTTGTCCCTGAAGTTCCAGCAGCGGCTGGCTGTCGGTTCCGGGCGGCGTTTCGGTGAGTTTATCTTCTATGTAACGCTCCAGCCGGTCGATCTGGTCGATTAGTTCATCGCGTCGGTGCTGGAGGTTTTCCCGCTGACCGGCGAGGTTGATTGATTCATTCATCACCTCGTCTATGACGTGTTCGGCTACGAATATCGGCGTTTCCAGCCCGACGCCGAGGGCGATTGCGTCGGAGGGACGGGAATCGACCTGGATTATTTTACCGTTGTGTCGGACGAAAAGCGTTGCGATGAAGGTGTGGTCGTGCAGGTCGCTGACGACGATCTTTTCGATTCTGCCGCCCATTGCCTCGATTGTCCGGGCCAGAAGGTCGTGCGTCATCGGGCGGGGCATCTCGATACCCTTAAGTCGGCGGTCGATGGCCAATGCCTCGGTGATGCCGATGACGATCGGGAAACTTCGCTCCCCGCCGCCGATCTCCTTGAGGAAAATCACCTGCTGCGGCGAGGTCTCTGTTATCACGATCCGCGAAAGTTCTACCGGTATGTCCACTTTAGACACCCCTGAAAAGTCCAACACAACATTCTATTACACCGCCGACGCTTCCGCAAGGTAACGAAAATTACGGTGTTGTGCCAAAGTAGAAATGTCCGGTCCTAACAAAGTAGAAATGTCCGCTATTTTGCCAAAGTTAAAATGTCCTCATGTTTGATTATACGTCTGATTCGAAACTTTCGCCACGGATGATTCGGGCCTGGACGATAAGATTCCCTGACGGTATGCTCTTTCTCGCCTTCGGGAGGATAGGGCTCCGCAGGAGTGCGACCCGAGCGCCCGTTGGCAGGACGTACGGCAGAAGGCTGCGCTGCATCAATGGCGCAGCCTTGCCTTTGCGCCTCTGCCGGAGTCCTTGAATGCGATAAACTCCGGGGGTTTGGGGGCAGAGCCCCCGGGCTCTTCGCCAATCCCAATGCCTTGTACTTGAGGTAATGGCCCCTGAAGCGAATGTGCAGGCTGCCGTCCGGCCGACTCTCCACCGTTACCCACCCGCATCGCAAGCCGGGCCAGGCCGGGGACAGGAGTTGGTACATCTGGTTGTCCAATCGGATGGTGTAGTCGTTGGCGACCTTACGCTTCTCCTGGATGCTCAGGATGGCCGACAGGTTCATCGACGGCTGAATCAGCCGATGGGCATCGTTCCGGCTGGCAGGCTTGACCGTGCAGCACCGGTTGAACCAGGGCAGGAATATCTTCTTCAGGACCTCATTGGCCTGCTCGATCGTCGTGGCGCCGGCCAGGCGGAGTTCCTTGACCAGCAGGTCCGTCCGCGGCCCGCGCCCTTCCAGCCAATCATGATGACTGCCGTCGCCCTGTACCAACTCGCCGAAACATTCACAACGCTTCCGGCGGGAGCGGTGCTTGTCGCGTTTACGCTTCGGCTTCCAAAGGTCCGCCGACATCAACCACCTATGGCCAACATTTCCGGCAGCGGGTTAAGAACATGGGAATTGAAGAGGTCATCACCGCCTGGCGCTCACCATGACAAAATCCATACGTCGAGCGGCTGATCGGCTCAATTCGCCGAGAATGCCTCAATCATGTGATTGTGCTGAATGAAAAACACCTGTGGCGGATCCTCACCTCGTATTTCGAGTACTATAATCGTTCCAGGACACACCTATCCCTCGGCCGTAACTCACCCATTCCCCGAAAGATCGAGCCACCGGGAACCGGCAAGGTCGTTGCTATTCCCAAGGTCGGTGGCCTGCATCACCGCTACGCGCGAGCGACCTGACCCCATACGGTCCGGTGAATCGAATTATGCTTGAGCTTCAGCGCCCAAGGACTGCGCATTTGGTTGATTTCATGCCAATCATGCCTCCAAGTCAGCCCATCTGCATCATCGCTCCAGCGAAAATACCGCTCCGAGGCATGGGTTCAACCGAAGATTCAGCCCCCATCATGGCCGGATGGGGTTTTCGGTAGGGACAGGTGGGCTTAGTTCGGCGAGAGAGTATTTCGATACGTTACTCTCACTGGAGCAAGTGTGTCTGGGGTCGAAACTGTCTCTGTTTTCAGGCCGTTTTCGATCAGATGGCAAGCCTTGCTGTGGCTTGTGGTAGGGGGGGAGGGATGGGATTGCATTCGCGTCTTTTCCGGTTAAACCACGCTCTCGAAGTTGATTTCCGAGGAGTCTCTTGCGGTATCGGAACGCGTGGCACTGCCGTGGCACCGCTGGGAGGGCTGCATGGCACCGGTGTCAGGCGGAGTGTGAGGAGGGTTCAGTCTTGTGGCGTACAATAAATAGGGTAGTTTTTGTGACACCCATGGCGACTCCCTCAAGATGTAACCAGAATCTCCGACACACTGTTGTTGTCAAATAGCGGCTATAGCGGTAATCCGTCTGCTATTCGTCTGCGTAGACGGATAGATTTCGTCCGTACGTGCTGACGTTTCGCGGAGAATCACCATGGCAAAAAGAACACTGAACGAGTGGGTTGACTGGCTGCAGGCCAGAGGGCGGTACACGTTCCGTCGGGACGAAGCATTAAGCATTTCGTGGCTTTACCTGATGGCGGCGTACATTTTCCACCTTCCACAGAATAACTGGGTGCGTGGCAATTAGCTTCGCTTGCCCCTTGTCGTTAGGAAACAGTAGTTCCGGCTGAACTATCCCCTGGTGAATGCCAGCGACGAACTCTTCCTCGTCGTGATCAAGCCGAACAAATGGTCCGACGACGTTCCACGCGTTGTCCAGCAGTTCAACAGCCTCTGGCACCCGGCCTGTAGCGATCATCGGAACGAGTTGCTCCTGGATCAACTGCGGTGTCAGTCTGGTTTGGATTCGCTGACGGCCGTAAGTCGACAGGGGGTGAGGAAGGATGGCCGACATGGCAACCAGCGATCCACGCATCAGCGATGATTGCAGCGTGTCGCTGGCGATGCTCGGCAGACGCCCGATATCCCAGATGTCACGCGGTGCTGCGCGGTCCAACATCGCGAGCAGCTTGCCAACGCAGAGCTCGATTGCCGAAACCATCCGCACATTCGGCCGGATCAAGCTCGCCTGGTTGCCACATCTCCGCTTGTACGATTCCTGCCAGAGGGACACGCCACAGGAAGTTCAAATCCACCTGCACGCGATCCTCCGACCCCAGCACCGACTGATAAATAATATACATCTTTCGGCCGGCGAACGCGTCAGGAGACCGTTGCACGCGAAAA
>CAYUYD010000259.1:0-4092 GCA_964449105.1 uncultured Planctomycetaceae bacterium
AAGTACGGCAAGGAAGTCTACGAGTTGGAGGCCCTGCGCCCCGCCCAGCTCCAAGGCCTCATCTCGCAGGCGGTTGACTCGGTCCTGGACGTGGAAGCGTTCAATGCGGAACTGGATCAGGAGAAATCCGACGCACAGTCGCTGGAACTGGTACGCGGGTCGGTGCGTGATGCCTTGATTGAGCGGTGGGATGAGGAGGTGCGTGATGAATAGCACCAACTCCAGCAACATCGCCGACACCGCCCGAAGCTACCATGCCACAGGTCTGTGCGTCCTGCCGGCCAACCTGAAGGCCAAGAGGCCGGTGGTCGTTTCCTGTAAGGCTTACCAGTCCCGCAAGCCACCCACGAAAGAAAACATCACCCACGAGCAATTCCTCGAGCTGTATGGTCTGGTCTTGTGGCTGAAAGAGTTGACGGCGGTGCCGTCCATGCAACTCTCGCCCATCCCCCTTCGCCAGTGCGCGGAGCGGATTGGCAAGATCGTGTTGGAGTAATTCATGAGCGTCGCCACCAGTCCAAGCAGCCTGATTGCCGAGAACATCCCTCAAGTGCTGAAGGATCGGCCGCAGTGGGTCTGCTGGCGCCGCGAGAAGCGTGTAGGCAAGGTCACAAAAATCCCGTACAGCGTCAGGAGCGGTCAGGCAGCCAGCTCCACAGACCCGTCTACGTGGGCGACCTACGACGAGGCCATGCGATCTTATGAGCGTGGAGGCTGCACTGGCATAGGCTACGTCTTCTCGTCGGACGACGATTTCTGCGGCGTAGACTTGGACAACAGCCGCGACCCCGACACCGGCACGCTCAAGCCATGGGCCCAGCAGATTGTCAACGATCTGGACAGCTACACGGAGGTGAGCCCCTCAGGTCGGGGTGTAAAAATATTCCTGCTGGCTCGCAAACCAGGCGACCGCTGCCGGCGGAAGTATCACGACGGTGAAATTGAAATCTATGACAAAGACAGGTTTTTTACACTGACGGGCTGGCGTCTGGACTCCGCATCCCACGAGATCAACGAATGTCAGGATGTACTCGCCGCCCTGTATAACCAAGTGTTTGGCCTGCCGGCCAACCCCCAACCTCCCCAACCGAGTCATGAGTTAAGTCTCGGTGCCGAGGCCGCAGAACCTGTTCGCATGACGGATGATGCTGTCCTTCGCCTGGCCTCCAGCCCGCGTCGGCGGGACGGCAAGGGCGAGAAGTTCGCCGCGATGTGGGATGGCCAATGGAACGACTACTTCAACTCTGCCAGCGAAGCCGACGCCTCGATGGTCTTCACGCTGGCCTATTACACCAAGGATCGGGAGCAACTAGACCGCCTCTTCCGCCGGTCAAAGCTCTTCCGTGAGAAATGGGATGAGCGGCATGGCGCCAAAACTTACGGCCAGATGACTATCGACAAGGCGCTGGAGATAGTCACGGCACAGTACCGTCCGCGAAAACGCCAGTCGGTCAGCGCATCGCCCATAGCGGTGCCGGCGGAAACCGCCAACCTGCCCGATGGCCAGAATGCCCTGCCGGATGTTTTTCTCCCAGGCGGCCCGGTACCCATTCTCACCGCCGCGGATCAGATGGGCCATCTGATGGCCCGGGCAGACAAGTACTTCCTCCGAGGCGGTCCACTCGTGACGCTGGCCGGCGATGACGACGGCCAGCCCATTTTGGAAACCGTCAAACCGTCGGCGCTGGCCAGTATCTTCGAGTCCGTTGCCCAGCTCAAGGCATTCGCCCGCAACCACGGTCAGTTCGTGGAGGTGCCTACCGTCTGTTCGGAGCAGAATGCCAAGGTCATCATGAACGCCTTCACGTTTCGGCGGCATTTTCCGGTCATACGGCTGATTAGCCGCTGCCCAGTGCTCATTGAACGTGACGGAAAACTCGTTCAGGTCTGCGGCTACGACCGTGATAGCGGCATCCTGTCGTTCGGGGAGCCGGCGCCGGATGTGTCGCTGGATGATGCCGTCAATCTGTTGTCTGACATGCTCGCCGATTTTCACTTCGCCACGCCGGCCGACCGTGTCCGCGCCCTGGCGGCAATCATTACTCCGGCGATGGTTTTCGGGAACCTCCTGGGCGGGCGCGCCCCCGTGGACCTCGGCGAGGCCGACGCCAGCCAGACGGGGAAGGGTTTCCGCAACAAATTGACGGCGTCTATCTACGGTCAATCCGTCCGAACAGTTACCCAAAAAAGAGGCGGTGTGGGCAGTATGGGAGAGAGCTTCAACACGGCCCTGGTCCGCGGCGACAATTTCATCTGTTTCGACAACGTACGGGGTTCGTTGGATTCGCCGTCGGTCGAGTCGTTCCTGACGGAAGACACTTACCTTGCCCGCGTGCCCCATCAAGTTGCCGTAGAGGTCGACCCTCGCCGGGTGATTGTGCAACTGACCAGCAACAAGGCCGACATTACTGTCGACCTGGCCAATCGTTCCTCGTGCGTCCGCATCGTGAGACAGCCACAAGGTTATCAATACCGTCAATACGCCGAAGGCGACGTTCTTGACCACGTCCGCGCCAACCAGCCGCTGTATCTGGGTGCGGTGTTTGCCGTGGTAAAGGACTGGCACACCGCCGGCAAGCACCGCACGACCGAAACCCGCCATGATTTTCGGCCCTGGGCCAGGGCGATGGACTGGATCGTGCAGAACATCTTCCATGCCGGTCCGTTGCTGGATGGCCACCGCGAGACACAGGTTCGCATGGCGACGCCGAATCTGAACTGGCTGAGGGATGTGGCCCTGGCAGTCCGCGCGGTCGGGTGCATGGATCGGTGGCTCCGCGCCAGCGATCTGGTGGACATTATCTCCGAGACCGCCGACCTGGAACTGCCCGGCCTGCCGGAGGGCGGTGAGCTGACGGATGGCGAAGACCGCAAGAAGGTTCTTCAGGCAGTGGGAAGACGCCTGGGACAGTGCTTCGGCGACAACCACATCCGAGTGATCGACCAGTTCGGGATTGAACGGCAAGAAACCGAGGATAAGGAGCGCGGACGGGTTAATAAGCAGTACTATTTTCGCCTCCTGCCCGAGCCAGTCGCGGCTTCCCCCTATGCGCAGGACGGCCATAGGGGGCGCATAGGGGGAACCATAGGGGGAACGATGCGCAGCGCATCATCACCCGACCCGGCCGATTGTGCACGTGCACAAGAAATGACCATTTCCCCCTATCATCCCCCTATGCTCCCCCTATGCAATTCCCCTATGGAAACCGCCATTTCCCCTATACCCCCTATGGGATCCGAAGAATTTTATCCTGTAGCGTCTGCGCAGCGCAAAGAGCATAGCAGCGCTGTATATATTGATATTAACGGAACCCATAGGGGGAATAGGGGGGATAGGGGGAATCAGGGCGCATCCGTTATGCCTGTACTCCAGGAAGATGAGGAACTCGTATGACCACCGTGACCATCCCAACCGCCGCCGACATCCTGGTTGAATTGGATCAGCGGGGCATTCAACTCTCCGTCAAGTGTGAATATTTCATCCTCTGTCCCAAGGGAAGGGCCCCTGACTGGCTGAAGGGGGTCATGCGTCAATACCGGGCGGAATTAATAGACTTGCTGGCCAATCCCCGCCGGCGCTGGCGTGAGCAGGCAGAAGCCTTGATTGCCGGGTGCCCGGATGAGGACCGCGAAGACATTCTTCATACCTTCGACGAACGCGAGGCCATCGCGGCGGTTGACGGTGGTCTGGACGACGAGGCCGCCGGACAGTTGGCCTATCAACAGGTTCTTTCAGAATTGGGACATGCCCTGATTCACGGTCCAGACACAGGAGACGTTACAAGATGAACGACGACACCACCGTCGGTGTGAGTTGCCACATGCGAACATGCATCGTCTGCGGTAATGCCTTCGCCGCCGCCAGACCGCAGGCGCCGTACTGCTCGGCAGCATGTAAGCGGGCGGTACTGCTCCAGCGCGGGACATCGGGCATGGCCGCGCAGGTCGCGCCACGTTTACGCAGGTTCAACGATCGCGCCGGAGGCCGAGCAACTGGACGAGGACGAGGAACTGATATGACGGGTGTCAACATGGGTAAGGTGGGCAAGATGTAAATAGGTACTCCGCAAGGACTTACGTCGGAAGACCGCG
>CAYUYD010000260.1:0-4038 GCA_964449105.1 uncultured Planctomycetaceae bacterium
TAACTCGTAATTCGTAATTGGTAATTCGTAATTGGTCAAGAAACACCTGATGCCCGGTTACGAATTACGAGTTACAAATTACGAGTTACGAATTACGAGTTACGAATTACGAGTTACGAATTACGAGTTACGAATATGGAAATCTGGGTTTATAATCATTTGAACGATGAGCGTAAGGCCGTCGAAGTCAAGGACGCCGAGGTGCTCATTGGGCGCGAGGACAGCAATACGATCGTGCTTAAAAGCCCCTTCGTTTCGCGCCGGCATGCCAGACTGTTCAAGGACGCGGGGTCATATTTCGTCGAGAGCCTGGGGCTTAACGAAACGACCGTCGCGAATAAGCAGGTTCCCTATAATGGGCGGATAAAGATTGATTACGGCGACGAGATTCGCGTAGGCGAGTTTTCACTGTTTATGATGGCGCCGGCGGCGCGTCGCGGTCGGCGGGGCGATCGGACCGTAACGCCCCGGCGAAGGCTGGTGGAACTCGAGCAGAAAATACACGGCGAACTGCTCGTCCGCCTGAACCTTCGTGTCGCCGGCAGCGTCGCCAAGGCCGATACGGAACATGCTTCGCTCATCAAGCGGCATCTCTCCGAAATAATCGCCATAAGCCTGAAAGAGGTTGATTCGGAAATGGCCGACAGCCTCGTCCGCGATTTCCTTTGGCGCAGCGTTCTGGCCGAGCTGAACGTCCGCACTGTCGGAAAAATGTCATACTCCTATGGCTTCGAAGAGTCCGACATCCTCCAGGCGGAGCACGAAAAGACGATCAGCCAGACAGTCGGCGATATCATCAGCGATTTTCCGCTCCGCCTCCAGCCTCAGTTCATCAAGGAAGACGCCGCGATGATAGAGGCGGATTTCGACAACCAACTGCATCGCATTGCCGGACGCCTCACGCCGGAACTGAAACGCTACATAACCACCCGCATGCTCAGCAAGGAGATCGAGGACGTGGTCTTCGGCTACGGACCGCTCCAGGACCTGCTGGAGATGCCGCACGTCGATGAAATCATGGTGGTCGGAAAGGATCATATTTACATCGAGAAGGACGGCGAGATTCAGGCTACGGGGCGGAGTTTTTTCTCCGACGAGGTCATCAATTCGATAATCGAACGGATTATCACGCCGGTAGGTCGGCGCATCGACCGCTCGACCCCGCTGGTAGATGCCCGCCTGCCCGACGGCTCAAGGGTCAACGCCATCATCAACCCGCTGAGCCTTTCCGGGCCTGTGCTGACAATTCGCAAATTCGCCCGCGTTCCGTTCACTATAGACGACCTTGTCGAACGCAGCACGCTCACCGAAGCGACGGCGAATTTCCTCAAATCATGTGTTCGCGGACGCAAGAACATGCTGATTTCAGGGGGGACCGGAAGCGGGAAAACCACTACGCTGAACGTCCTGGGCAGTTTCATCAACCCGTCGGAGCGAATTGTTATAATCGAGGAGTCCGCCGAACTGCAGCTGCCACAGGAGCATGTCGTTCGCCTGGAAACCCGCCCGCCAAACATAGAAGGCAAAGGCGCTTACACCATTCACGACCTGGTCCGCAACGCGCTGCGAATGAGACCGGATCGCATCATTGTAGGCGAGGTTCGGGGTCCCGAGGCCCTCGACATGCTCCAGGCTATGAACACCGGTCACGACGGTTCCATGACGACGATCCACGCCAACAATCCCGCCGATACGATGCTGCGGATGGAAACGATGGTTTTGACGGCAGTGGAAATGCCCATCCGGGCGATCAGGGAGCAGATCGTCGCGGCGATAAACCTGGTTGTGCAGATCGCTCGCCTTCCCAACGGTAATCGCCGAATTACCCATATCTCCGAGGTCGTAGGCATCGACCTGGAAACGAACCAGATCATCACCGAAGATATATTTATTCTCCGTCCGACCCGTGATCGGGCAGCCTCATCGCTGCAACACACCGGTTATATTCCTGAATTTACCGAAGAATTGATAGAAAAAGGCTTCCTGGACCTCGAGGTGTTCACGTGATTTCGCTTCTGGCGTCGCCGACGCCTGCGTCGGAAACAATTTGGTCTGTGATAGTGGCGGCGCTTATCTTCCTGTCCGTCGCCGGCGTTGTCATAGTCTGGGCCGAACCGTTTCGCCGGTTCATACTTCGACGCGAGGATTATTATGACCGTGTCCTTCGCGGTTCGCTGTTGCTTGATATACAACCTCGCACGGTTATGATTTTGTGTTTCGGCGTAATCGTACTGCTGGCGATGATCGGTTATGTGCTGTCCGGTAATATTCTGGTGGCGATTCTTGGCGGGGTGGTCGGCGCTTTTTCGCCCTGGCTGACGCTTCGTTTCCTCAAGGCCAGGCGGCTGTACAGACTGGAAGAGCAACTCGTCGGCGGTATCCAGACGCTGACTTCCGGCGTTCGCGCCGGATTGAATCTCGTTCAGGCGATGGACCTGCTGGCTCAAAACGCCGTCAAGCCGATAAAGGAGGAGTTCTCGCACCTCGTGCGTGAATACGAGCACGGCATCTCGCTGGAACAGGCAATGTCCAATGCCGCAAAACGTATCGGTTCGGGCAACTATCGTCTGCTTTTTTCAGCCCTTCTGACGCACCGTGAGCGAGGCGGGGACCTGGGCGGGACGCTCGACCGAATAGCCGACAGCATCCGCGAGATTTACCGTCTGGAAAAACGCATCGAGACGCTGACTGCCCCCAACCGAACCGCAGCCAGGTGGATGGGCGCAATGCCGATTGTTATCCTGGGCATCCTGTATTTCATCGACCCGGTCGGCGTAACGATGCTGTTCACCGAAGAGGTCGGAAGACTCGTCCTGCTTGCCATTGTTCTGCTGAATGTCGCCGGTTTCCTGTGGATAAGAAAAATAGTGTCGATTGATATTTAGTTTAAGTAATTCGTAATTCGTAATTGGTAATTCGTAATTGGCTAATCCGGCGTTGGACACGTTGACTAATTACCAGTTACGATTTACCAATTACGAATTACCAAGCGGTATTAGAGATGAGCATAATTAGTTTTGAGACAATCTGTGTTGCCTCTGCGTCCCTGGCAATAATTACTCCGCTGAAGATTGTTACCGGCGCGGCAATTTTCCTGTTTGTATTTGTGTTTATCATGGCGATTTTCGGTCAGCGAGGGCGTGCCGAAATCACGCCCGAACGCGAGATCGCCCTGGCCGCCGGAGCCGCCGACCGCAGCACGGTCTTCGAGACGCCGCTGCTCCAGCCGGTGATGTGGCTGCTGCTGGTAACGGCCAGACAACTGCCCATACCGGGCATTAAGGTAAAACTTCGCAGGACGCTCATAGCCGCCGGCAGCCCAAATTTCTATACGCCCGATGAGTTTATCGCTGTGGGGATGCTATGGGGGGTGATCATTGCGATTATTCTGGAAGTTGTCAGCGTCAAGTTCATGAGCGGTGTGAGCATTGTTCTGCCTGTGGTGGGTTTCCTGATCGGAATCGTCGGCATTGCATATCATCTTTACGGCAAGGCCTCCAATCGCATCCGTCAGATCGGCAGGCGCATACCCTACACACTGGACCTGATCGCGCTGGCGATGGGCGCCGGCGCTACGTTCACAGAGGCTGCCAGGACAGTCGTCGGCGAAGACCCCGATCACCCCTTCAGTGTGGAGTTAAACACGGTCCTCGCGGAGATTGACCTGGGAACTACTCGCCGTCAGGCGCTGATGAATATGTCCGACCGGATACCGCAGGAATCGTTGCGTTCCATCGTCGCGGCGATTATCCAGGCTGAAAGCCTCGGAACGCCGCTGTCGGACGTGCTGAAGCAGCAGGCCAGCCTGATGAGGCTGATGCGATCAGTGCGGGCTGAAAAACTTGCCGCTTCGGCATCGGTGCGGATTCTTATACCGTCGCTGTTGATACTCCTTTCGGTGGTCCTTGCAGTCTTCGCTACTATAATCATCAAGGGCGTTATGGGCGAATTGATGTTCTGATTTCGGAATAGCAGGGATGCAGGGGATACAGCGGCTGTGTTTGATTTCAAGCGTTTTTTTCCGGCTGTGGCGACCAT
>CAYUYD010000261.1:0-4006 GCA_964449105.1 uncultured Planctomycetaceae bacterium
ACAGCCTCAAAGGCTGTGCCACCGCCGCTTATCTGCGTGGATAACGTCATGTCCGCCGTCGTCGCCGTATTGGATATGTCAGCCAGACCTGACGACTTCCCGCCGACCGGCGTGCATCCGACTGCCGTAGTGGCCGAAGACGCCGAAATCGCCGACAGTGCAGCCGTCGGTCCGGGCGCAGTCGTCGGAAGCGGGGCAAAAATCGCCGCCCGAGCCGTCTTGTGCGCCAACGTTACGGTCGAAGCCGGCGCGACCATAGGCGAAGAAACAATCCTGTATCCCGGAACGGTCGTTATCGGCGGCTGTCGGATCGGGCGGCGCTGCCGAATAGGTCCCTGCGCGGTAATCGGATCGAGCGGTTTCGGATACTATTTCGCCGAAGGTCGGCATAATCGGATTCCGCACGTCGGTTCCGTCGAGATCGGCGACGACGTGGACATTGGGGCATGCGCCTGCGTGGACCGCGGAAAGTTCGGCTCAACACCCACTCGCATCGGCGAGGGGACCAGGATAGACAATCTCGTTCAGGTAGCGCACAATGTCCAGATTGGGCGATGCTGTCTCCTGGCAGGGCAAGTGGGAATCGCCGGAAGCAGCGTGCTGAAGGATTACGTCGTGCTCGGCGGGCAGGCGGGCGTCAGCGACAATATTACGCTCGGAACAGGCGTGAGAGCAGGGGCCCGGACGACTATAATCCGGGACGTTCCCGACGGTACAGAGGTAATAGGTTATCCCGCACTCCAGGCCACAAGACAATTGCGGGTCTGGAAGATAACCTCCGAACTTCCGGAACTGCGGGAGAAAGTGCGGCAACTGGAAAAGAGGTTAGCGGAACTTGAATCAGCAGACCATTAAAGAGAGCGTGGAAGTTTCCGGACCCGGGCTTTTCGGAAGCGTCGAGGCCCGCTTGCGGTTTCGCCCGTCCGAGGCGAATACCGGAATAGTGTTCGTACGGACCGACCTGCCCAACCCTGCCCGCATCAGCGCCACCGTAGCAAACCTCACCTCCAATCAGGACCGGCGAACCAGCATTCACGACGGAACTATCTCGATAAACGCCATCGAGCACGTCCTTGCCGCCGTCAACGGGCTGGGTATCGATAATATCCTGATCGAACTGGACGCCGAAGAAGTCCCCGGTGGCGATAGTTCAGCCGGACCGTTCACCGACGCGCTTCGCAGCGTCGGCATCGCCCTGCAGGAGGCGGACAAGAAAGTCTTCGTCATAGATACGCCTATTGCCGTTTCGCAGGGCGAGGCCATGATCGCCGCACTGCCGGGAGACAGCGATTCCCTGGACATCCTTTTCGACCTGGACTACAGCGCCCTCAGCAAGAGCGTCGGTAGGCAGGTCCTGGCATTTCGGCTTTATGAGGATGATTTCTCCGCTCGGATCGCCCCGGCAAGGTCGTTCCTTCTGGAAGAAGAGGCGAGGGTCTTCCAGTCCCGCGGATGGGGAAAACACCTGACGGCGAAGGATTTCCTTGTCATGGGGCCGGACGGACCCGTGGATAATGAGTTGCGGTTCGAGGATGAGCACGTCCGCCACAAAATTGCCGACCTGGTGGGCGATTTGGCGCTTCTGGGCAGGTCGCTGCGAGGGCGTATAGTCGCATACAGGAGCGGTCACAGCCTCACTCACCAGTTGGTGCGGAAACTCAACGAGCAGGTCGTCCTGCGCGAGCGGACCAGCGCGCTTCTTCGTGAGCCTTCGCTCGACATCCGCCGAATAATGCGACTCCTTCCGCACCGATACCCGTTCCTTATGATAGACCGCGTCATCGAACTGGACGGCGACCGGAAAGGCATCGGCGTAAAGAACGTCTCGATAAACGAACCGTACTTCCAGGGACACTACCCCGGCGAACCGATAATGCCCGGCGTGATGATCCTCGAAGCAATGGCGCAGATGTCGGGCATCCTTCTGAGCCAGCGGCTGGAGCATACCGGCAAAGTGGCTGTGCTGCTGAGCATGGACCGGGCAAAGATGCGACGACCAGTCAGGCCCGGAGACCAACTTATAATCGAAGTCGAGGCCCTGCACGTCCGAAGCCGGACCGGGCACTGCAAGTGCCGAGCTATGGTCGGAACGAACCTGGCCGCTGAAGCCGAAATAAAATTCATGCTTGTCGATGCCGAACCAATATGAGGAATTTTCGATTTTCGATTTTTGATTTTCGATTCAAGGAGCCAAGTCAGGTTCATCCGGTCCTTTTTTCAAATCAAAAATCAAAAATCAAAAATCAAAAATGCTTACGATTTCACCCAAAGCGATAGTGCTGAATCCGTCAGCTCTTGCCGACGACGTTCAGGTCGGGCCTTTCAGTTTCATCGGGCCTGACGTAATCGTCGAGGAAGGGACCGTCATCGCCAATAACGTAACGGTAACGGGCAAAACGCGGATCGGGCGATGCTGTCGCCTGCTGCCCGGCTGCATAGTGGGCTGCCCGCCGATTCCGCTCTGCGAATCGCCTGGCGGAGCACAGGTGGGCGATGACCATGCCGGCGGAACCTGCACTATAGGATCGGGCAATGCCATCCGCGAACACGTCATCATCGAATCGGGCGCCTCCGGCGGGCAGGGAACGACGCTCGGCGTCAATAACCTCCTGATGGTCGGGTGCTGCGTCGGGCACGACGCAGACCTTGCCGGCGAGGGGATTTTTGCCAATTTCACCCGCATCGGGCATCATGCACGCATCGAAAAATACGTGCGGACCAGCGGATTTACCAGCATCTCGCCATACGCTACGGTAGGGGCATACACCTTCACCACCGGATACTCCGGTATCGACCGCGACGCCCCGCCGTATGCAATCGTCCAGGGCTTCCCCTTTTGCGTCCGCAGCACCAACAAGGAAAACCTCCGCCGGTGCGGGTTCGACCCGAAGACAATAGATTCTCTTAAAAAGGCGTTTCGCATGATATTTAATGGTGAGTCCGCCTTCCCGGACAGCGAGAAACTCCGCCTGGCAGAGCAAACCTTCGACGACGAACACGTAACCGAACTGATCGCTTCGCTCCGACAAAGCGCCTCCAGCCCGACCGGAAGAAAACTTTGCCACAGAGACACAGAGGACGCAGAGAGATAAAAAAGTAAAAGAAATAACGCATTTATTCTTTTAATTCTTTCTATTCTCTGTGTTCTCTGTGCCTCTGTGGCCTATTTTATCAGGTGCCGTAAATGAACCTAACCGTCATATCGGAGATTGCCGACGGGGCGATAATCGCCCCGGACGTTCGCATCGGCCCGTACTGCGTCATCGGGCCTGATGTTGTCGTCGAAAGCGGAACGGTGCTTGGCTGCCGCGTAACGGTTACCGGACGGACGGCCATCGGAAGGAACAACGTCATTCAGGACGGGTGCGTGCTTGGGGTGGTCCCTCAGGACCTGAAATATCACGGGCGACCGACGTACCTGGCTATCGGCGACCGCAACCGCTTCGGGGTGAATGTTACCGCGCACGTCGGAACCGAGGCCGGCGGCGCCCTGACCCGCATCGGCGACGACAACGTCATAGAAGTCGGCGCGCACATCGCCCACGACTGTTACATCGACGATCGCACGCACATAGGTCCGGCGGTTCTGCTGGCTGGACACATCCGCGTCGAAACCGGAGTTGTGCTCGAAGAAATGGTCGGCATACACCACTTTACGACCATCGGACGTTTCAGCCGGATCGGTGCGCGAACTCCGGTAACGCACGACGTCCCGCCGTTTGTCTTTTTCGCATCGGACGGTTACTACACCTCCCCCCCGCCATAAAAGGCGTTCACGAGCAGGGGCTGGCGGCGGCAAACCTGTCTCAATCGGATGTCCAGGCTGTCCGACGGGCGTTCCGATACCTCTTCGAAGATAAACTGGGACTTATTGTCAAGGTCAGAGAACTGCTTACTCAGATCGACCAGGCCGAACCGGTCAGGATACTATGCAAATCGTGCATGCGAAGCCTCACCGGTCGTTTCGGGCGACACCACGAAAGATACCGCGGCAAGACGCCCCCGG
>CAYUYD010000262.1:0-4004 GCA_964449105.1 uncultured Planctomycetaceae bacterium
CGGGCATCGTATGCGTACCGGATTGGTGGTATCCGAAAATCGCAACTGTTTTCCGCAATTCGGACAATTGACAATCGCCATAAAGATATTGTCGCCCACCAGGCCATCGCGGTCAATGGGATAAATGCGGTGGTTGGCGTGGCGATTGATAATAGCCATTGGATAAGGCCGCTCCATTCAACATTCTCGGATAGTACGATTGGCATTTGACCGGACGGGCTGGTATAGTGCTTTCGATGGAGAAGGTTCCTTACGTGCAAATCGAACCCCGGCGCGCCGGGGAAAAACCAAAAATCGAAAATCTCACAGCCATGGACGGATTCGTACACCTTCACGTACATTCGGAATACTCTCTGCTTGACGGAGCCAACCGCATCGGCAAACTGGTCAGCCGGACCGCCGAAATGGGCATGGGCGCCATCGCCCTGACCGACCACGGGAACCTCTTCGGAGCCATCGAGTTCTACACTGCCTGCCGGAAGGCCGGCGTCAAGCCGATCCTCGGAATCGAGGCGTACATCTCCCCCACCACCCGCACCGACCGGTCGATGGGCAACATGTCCGAGGCCTCCTGGCACATTATCCTGCTGGCGATGAACGAAACCGGCTGGCGGAACCTCATCAAACTCGCCAGCCGGGCGTACCTGGAAGGATTTTACTACCGCCCGCGGATCGACCGCGAACTGCTGGGCGAACTGAACGAGGGTCTTATCTGCCTGACTGCCTGCATGAAAGGCGAGATACCTTCGGCCTTCCTGTCCGGTCAGGACGAAAAGGCCGGGCGAATCGCCGGCGAATACATCGACATCTTCGGGCATGAGCGGTTCTTCATGGAGGTTCAGAACCAGTCCCTTCCCGACCAGGCGGCGGTGAACGCTAAACTGGTCGCCCTGGCCGGTCGGCTCGGCGTGGGCGTCGTCGGCACCAACAACGTGCATTTCCTCACCGCCGACGACAAGCCCAGCCACGAGGTCCTCACCTGCATCTCGACGGGCAAGACCCTCTCCGGGGGCGGGGCGATGCAATACTCGCCGCAGGTGTACCTGAAAGACCCTCGTGAAATGCGCGAGGCGCTGCGCGACTGGCCCGATGCCGCCGATAACACGTTGCGAATCGCCGAGATGTGCAACCTGGAACTGGACTTCTCCCGCAAGCACCTGCCCCGATTCGCCACACCGAACAACGAAAGTGCCGAAACTTATCTCCGCCGACAATGCGAAAAAGGCCTGAAGGAAAGATTCGGCCAAAACATCACAGACGAGCACCGCCGGCGCCTGGACCATGAACTGGAAACGATCAAAGGAAAGGGGTATTCCTCCTACGTCCTGATTGCACATGACTTCGTCCAATATGCCAAAACGAACGGTATCCCCTGCGGCGCTCGCGGAAGCGGATGCGCGACGCTGATGGGATACTGCCTCGGAATCAGCGATGTTGACCCAATGCGGTACGGCCTGCTGTTCGAACGCTTCACCGACCCGCAGCGCGAGGAAGACCCCGACTTCGACATCGACATCTGCCAGGAAGGCCGACCAAGGATTATCAACTACATCCGCGAAAAGTACGGGCACGTCGCACAGATAATCACGTTCGGGACGCT
Source organism: uncultured Planctomycetaceae bacterium (assembly GCA_964449105.1). Taxonomy (GTDB): domain Bacteria; phylum Planctomycetota; class Phycisphaerae; order SM23-33; family SM23-33; genus JAUWNJ01. The sequence goes on from CAYUYD010000262.1 coordinate 1,601, forward strand.
CAAGGCCCGCGCCGCAGTCCGCGACGTCGGGCGCGTGCTGGACATTCCCCTTCCCCAAGTCGATGCCATCGCCAAGAAGGTTCCCGACGCTCTCGGCATAACGCTCCAGGGCGCACTGGCGGCTGAACCCGATCTGAAAGAGATGGTCCATAACGACGAGCGTGTCCGCAAACTGTTCGATTACGCCCAGCGTCTTGAGGGTCTGGCCAGGCACGCAGGCGTCCACGCCGCAGGAGTCGTCATCGCCGATGAACCGCTGGAAAACCTAATCCCCCTGTGCAAACAGACAAACAGCGACGACGCCATCACGCAATGGGACGGTCCGACCTGCGACAAGATCGGGCTGATGAAGATGGATTTCCTCGGCCTGCGAACGCTGACGACTATCCAGCGAGCGCGTGAACTGGCTGCGTCGGCGACAGGTAAGGACATCGACCCGGAGACCATACCACTGGACGACCCGGAGGTTTTCGGCCTGTTCCGCAGCGGCAGGACCGACGGGATATTCCAGTTCGAGTCCGGCGGGATGCAGGACCTCCTGCGCCGGATGAAGCCGGACCGAATCGAAGACCTCATCGCCGCAAACGCCATGTACCGGCCCGGACCTATGGAACTTATCCCGTCCTACTGCGCCCGAAAGGACGGCAGCGAGGAAATCCCGTCCGTCCATCCGCTGGTCGATGACATACTGGCGGAGACCTACGGAATCATGGTCTATCAGGAACAGGTCATGCAGGTGCTCAACCGGCTGGGAAAATTGCCCCTGAACACCGCCCTGACGCTGATTAAGGCGATATCCAAGAAGAAGGAAAAGACCATCGCCGCCGAGCGTCCCGCCTTCCTGGCAGGGGCACGTGAGAACGGTATCGAGACCGAAGAAGCCGAACGCCTCTTCGACCTGATTCTGCGCTTCGCCGGTTACGGTTTCAACAAGGCGCACTCGACCCGATACGCCATAATCGCCTACCAGACTGCCTATTTCAAATGCCTCTATCCGCGACAGTTCATGGCGGCGCTGCTGACGTTCGAGAGCGGCGACATCGACAAGGTTGTCCAGTACATGGCCGAGGCCAGGAGGATGGGCATTACCGTCGCTTCGCCCGACGTCAACTCCTCCGGCTCTGATTTTACCGTCGATGGCGAAAAGATTCGCTTCGGCCTGGCAGCCGTCAAGGGCGTCGGGCAAAAGGCAGTCGCCTCTATCATCGAAGCCAGGGAAAATGTAGGACGGTTCGAGCATCTCTATCACTTCTGCGAGAATGTCGATTTGCGACTGGTCAATCGCTCTACCATCGAGGCCCTGATAAAGTGCGGCGCGTTCGATTTGCTCGGCGCACACCGGGCGGCAATGCTGGCTGCCGTCGATCGCGCCATTGAACTGGGAAACACAGCCGCCGATGACAAGCGAAGCGGGCAGATGAGTTTCTTCGGCGCTGAATCCTTCGGCGGAGGCGGGCGGAAAAAGCAGCCACCGCAATTCCCCGACGTCGAGGCCCTTTCCGAAATACAACTGCTGGCTGCGGAGAAGGAAACGCTCGGCTTCTACATAACCAGCCATCCACTGGTCGGATACGGACGCGAACTGGATTCGCTCAGCTCGGCGACCTGTGCGAAACTCGCCGGCCTGGGCGAAGGCGCAACCGTTACTATCGGGTGCATGATCGCCTCGGTCCGGCAGCGAATTACAAAGTCCGGCAGATCCGCGGGAAAGAAAATGGCGATCCTGACCGTCGAGGACCTTACCGGCTCGATGGAGTGCGTCGTATTCTCCGAAACGTTCGAGCGGATTGGCGATATGCTGCTTGAAGACGCCATCATATTCTTGACCGGAAAGGTTGACCGCCAGAGGCAGTCGCCGCAAATCATCGTCGATCAGGCCATCCCCATCGAACAGGCCATCGAGTCTCTGACGAGCGCCGTTACCGTCCGGCTGGAAAAGGTGCTCGAGGAGAATAATCTCGAAAAACTCGGCGACATTCTCAGCCGGCACCGCGGACAATGCCCTGTCAACCTGGAGGTCTTTCCCGCCGGTATGAGTGATATGAGGGTCGCCGTTCGATCGGCCAGGGAATGGTCCGTCGCGCCCAGCCGCCTGTTATACAGCGAACTCTGCAAATTGGCGGGTGATGAAAACGTCGTCCTGATACCCCGCAATAGCATCCCCGGCGGAAATGGTTCGCAGCCTTCGCGGGCGTGGAAATCAAATCGCAACCGGAAACAGGCGGCCTCTTCGTCCTGATTGAAATTCCGCAAACCCGGCGAGGCTCGGCCGTGGCGAGGAATTCGGGCGATACGGTCTGCCTTTCCCCGAAACCAGGCGTGCCAATCCGTGCCGGTTCATGCCAGTTCGTGCCGGTTCGTGCCAGTTCGTGCCAGTTCGTGCCGGTTCGTGCCGGTTCGTGCC
>CAYUYD010000263.1:0-3961 GCA_964449105.1 uncultured Planctomycetaceae bacterium
TTTGGCGGCGCCGGCGGCGAGGATGTCCTTGAAGACGCTCCGGCGAAGCGTGTTCAGGCGGCTCAGAGGCAGGTCGAGGATTTTTCCGGCGGGGACGTCCGGGGCCTCGGCGTACATCCGCTCGCCGACGTTGCAGAGCGCAACCTTACAGCCTGCCCGGTCGGCTGCGGCGACTGCCCGCTCGAGGAAAGCCTTCTTGTCTATACCAACCTGTCCGGTAACTACGATACGCATAGCGAAGAGTAATACTACGACACCGCTTTGCAAAGGTGTTCACTTGTAAGCAACTATAATCGACTGCCTCATGCACGTTTTCTAAATCCGAAATACGAAACTCGAAATACGACGCCGAAGGCGCCTCGAAGGGCAATAATATCGAATGACCGAAATTATAATTCTCAAAACACCGTCCGGCAGGTCTTTCCGCAATTGTTTGGGACATTTGGATTTTGAATTTGTTGCCCTTCGGGCCTAAGTTGCGCGCCCTACCGGCTACGGGGGTCCGAGGACCTCCGTAGCTCCCGTCTTTCCGTCAACAGTGACTATAGCATAGTATCCGGCACGAGGAATCGGTCGCGGCGGTGGGGGTTCAATGAATGTAATGGTGTATTTCCCATTTGAGACTGTTACTTCCACAGCACACTTAGCCGGGACGGTAACTCCAGACCCAGGAGCATCGACGACTTTTCTCGCCACGTTGATCGCTTGTTCCTTAGTCATTACCGTCTCGTGCTCGTCTTTCGCATTCTCTGCCGTGGTAGTCGGAGCGGGCTTGCCTTCCGATAACGCCTTTTCGATTGTCTCCGCCAGGGTGTTTCGAGCATCGTCGGACACGACTTTTCCGTCTTTACCTATCACCCAGACACTGGGGATTCCGCTGATGCCGTACTGTTTGGCGGTCGGGTCGTCCCATCCCTTGCCGCTATATGTGATAATCCAGCCCAGTTGATTGGTCGTTATGAATGCCTTGAGCCGCTGCAGGTCTTCATCAAGGCTTATGCCGACGATCTCCACGCCCTGCGGTTTGTACTTGGCGTACATCTCTTTCAGGTGCGGTATGGTCTGGATGCAGGGTCCGCACCAGGTGGCCCAGAAGTCGATCACGATTACCTTTCCCCGCAGGTCGTCCGGAAGGGTCAGTTTCGTCCCGTCGAGTTTCGTCAGCGCTGCGGTGAACGGTTGACCGACGTTGGGGCTTTTACCCAGTTGCCGGAGGATGCGTCTGGCCTGCGGATGGTCGGCGTAGTCCTTCGCCAGTTTCTCCAGCAGTTCAGTAAAGGTTTTCTGGTCGTCGATGATATTGGCTATTTGCATACCGGCGGCGATCGCATCGACTGCCTGGTCGGTCCCGGCGTAGCGCTGCGTGAATTGCATGATGATTTTGGTGGTATCGACAGGTGCGGGTTCTGTCGCCGGCGCGGTCGTCGCGGCGACGATCGGCTTGAGGTTCAGCAGCAGAAGGTGCACATCGGCGTGAAGTTTGAACCGCCCCGGAGCATCCGAAGCGATAATCCTTGCAACAAGGTCTTTCGCCCGTTCTGCCCCCGCCGGGTCGTCGTTGATTCGCGCCAGTTGAACGGCTGCGACGACACCCATCAATCGGGCTTCGTGGAGTTCCTCGGCCTTGGGATACTTCTGCTCCATTTCGGTCAAGACCGCCAGTGCCTTCGGTAGGCGCTGCTTCAGTGATTTGATGAAATCCTCCTGGCTTACATCGCTGGGACTCCCGCCCATAAGCGACCTTATCTTCGCCAATTCAGCGGCTGCACCGACCGGCTGAGTGGCCGGAAGGGTCGAAGGCTCCTGACCTGAGCAAAAGGCTGCGAAAACAAGCCCCGCGAGGACCATAACACATACGCTTCGTTTCATGACGGTTTCCTTTCAATAAGACGGCAAGGCGGCAATTATAAACAGCACCTGCTGCAAATACCAGCAAAAGGGCATTCGGCATTCGGCATTGGTGGTCGTGGGGCGTTGTACGTCCTGCTTTTTTTAATCCTGATATTTCGCCAAACCGTGGAATAAAACAAAAAGAAACCCGACTAACCCATCGCCACTAATGCCTAATGCCCAATGCCGAATGCCTGTTTTCCTTTCCGGTCGTTGTCAAACCCCTGAAGCCGTCGTATTGTGTACCTTCGTGAGCGTAGAAGGCGACGAAAGCGGAAGGTTTCCGGCATGGGTCCTGGCGGTGATGCTGCCGGTTGTGGCGATGGCGGCGCTTGGCGCGTCGTCAGGCTTGATGCCGGACTTTGCCGCAGCAATGGTAGTGATCCTGACCGACGGGATCATGGCGCTGCTTGTGCTGACGGCGGCAGGCGGATTCGGGTGGGCGGTCCTGAGGTCTTTCAGACCCGAGCAATCACCGACGCTCCTTTGCCTCGCCACTGCCGCTGCGCTGGGGCTTTGGATGCTTTCGACGGCGGTGCTCATTGTCGGCTCGTGTCTGCCGGGAACGCTGACGATGTATCTCTGGTGGCCCGTGGTCGGCGGCGGTGTGGTTCTGGCGGCGGTTCAGGCCCGGCGCACGCTGACGGCGTTCAGGCCGCAACGAAGGCTCACCGTCGGCAGTCTATTGTGGATACTTCCGGCGACGGCTGCGGGTCTTTGCCTGGCGGGGGCGGTCATGCCGCCCGGCTGGCTCGGAAACCTGACGATGGACTCCTACGACGTGCTGGAGTATCACCTCCAGCTGCCGCGCGAGTATTATCACGCCGGCCAGGTCGCCACGCTGAACCACAACGTCTATAGCCACTATCCGCTCGGAATGGAGATGCTCTTCCTGCTGGGGATGTGCCTTCGCGGCGGGGCATACGAGGGGGTGCACCTGGCGCAACTCATGCCCAGCCTGTTCGGCGTGATCATGGTGGCGGGCGTATTGGGCGGCACAGGCTTTCAGCCTGTGCAAAGTGAAAGATTCCGCGCACGCACTGCGGCGGTGCTGCTGGCGACTTCGCCGTGGGTGATTTACCTGTCGGGGCTGGCGATGGTCGAACCGGCGCAGTTCTGCTGTCTGGCCTTGGCGCTGTTGTGGCTTCGGCAGTGGATGGGAAAACCTTCGGCGAGGACGGCGGTTATTATCGGCGCGATGCTCGGAGCGGCCTGCGCGGTGAAATATTTGAGCGTCGGTCTGGTGGCCGGACCTGTGCTGGCGGTGATGCTGATTGCTTCTCTGTCCCGCCGGCGCCTCCTAGGGGTCAGGCGGCGAATTGCCCATGTCGCCCTTGCCGGCGGCGCAGCAGTTATGCTGTTTTCGCCCTGGCTTTTGCGCAACACTGCCGTTACCGGCAACCCCGTCTTTCCCCTGGCGACGAATCTGTTCGGGCAGGGGCATTTTTCCGATGAATCCGCCGCCCGCTGGCGCGACGGGCACGCGCCGGGATACCATCGGCCCGTACCCGTCCCGCCGGACTATAGGCCGCCGGAGCGACAACCCTCCCGCTCGGAGCGGTTCTTCGCTTTCTGGTCGGGTCAGAAACCCTACGACACGCAGCCTGCAATCGGTGCGGGCGTGCTGTCGCTGGCGGTTGCAACGATTCTTGTAATGTTTCTCCGGCTCCGAGTGTCGAGGCCTTGGGAGTGGGCGTTGTTGGGCGTTTTGGTGATTCAGATGGTCGTTTGGGCGTTTTTTACGCGCGACATGCCGGCGCGATTCATCGCACCGGCGATTGTGCCGCTTTCGCTGCTGGCTGCCGGCGGACTGGGGCGCCTGTGGGGCGATGGCGTGCTGCGCAAAACTATTGTCGTATTGCTGCTGGTCGCAGCGGGGGTATGGAACCTCGTCCCTGCATGGAATTATTTTCACGCTCCCGGCCAGTGCTTCCGTTGTGGGCCTGCTGACGTGTCGGGGCCTGTAATGCTCATCGGCGAGGCGCGGGCGTTCTACTTCCCGCCTCACAGCGTCTATGCGACCGTTTTTGACGAGCACCCGTCTGCGAAAATCCTCCGCCGGAGCGGTTCG
>CAYUYD010000264.1:0-3929 GCA_964449105.1 uncultured Planctomycetaceae bacterium
ACGCACGGGAAAAGAAAGCCCAAGGCCGGTGTTTGCCACCTGTCGATATTCGGCACGGGAGCAAAAGCAAATCTCATCGGCTTTGCAGGAAGTGGACGGTCTTTTTGAGGGATATTACAAGTGGAAGGCCCAGTTGTACGATCCGGAAACAGGCGGATTTTACTTCGCCCATAGCGCCCTGGAAGACACGAAAAAATTCCGCCCGGACATCGAATCAACCGCCCAGGGACTTGGTCGAATGGTCGCATTTTCGGAACTGCTGGATGAAATGCCTGTTGCGATGAAAAGAAAATTCGTTCAATTTTTCCAAAGTCGTCAGGACCCTGATAGCGGATTCTTCCTTGATCCGCACGCAAAGGAACTCTACGACGCTCGCATGCGGGGACGGGCGTTATCTTATTCGGTTGGATGCATCAGTGTTTTAGGAGCCAAACCGCTGTATCCCCTGCCGGGTGAAAGGAAAAACAGGTTTCCGGCAACGGACCAAAATCTGAAAAACAATTATGTTGCGCACCTGTCCTCGCCGGAAGCGTTTCATAAATGGCTGGTCGCCAGGCCGTGGAATAACGCATGGGCAGCACTATGCGAGATATCCGCCCAAGATGGAGTGATCTACACTCTGCCGGAGAAAAAACGAGAGGCACTTCTGGAAACATTGTTCAGATACCTTGCGAAGAAACAAAACCCGGGGACGGGCCTTTGGGGTGGCGGCAGCCCGTATGTGAAGATATCAGGTGCGTTTAAAGTCTCCATGGTGTACGGGAAAGCGAAACGACCCATCCCCAATGCCGACCTTATCTATGCCAACCTGCTTGATTGTATTCGCAACAACAAGACGACGAACATGTGTTTCGTGCGAAACCCACTCAGTTTGTTGCAGACGATGGAAAGTTCAATGACCAAGCCGATTCCCGCATCCGAACGCGCAGAAATCATACGAATTAGCGCCAGGAACCTGAAGCAGTTCCTGCGGCCTGATGGGGGGTTCTCCTACGATCTTGAACGCAGTATCAAGACGATCAATAACGGCCTTCCGGTCGGAAAGGGCAAGGTCGAGGGCGACATGAACGGCAGCAGCCAGGCTATATTGATACGAAAGATGATGTATGGCCTCGCAGGCGCCAAATACCGTCGTCCAAAATCTGCGGAGACATTTTATACCCATCTGCAAAAATTACACCCCTCCGCCTTTAAAAAACAATAACTAACGGGACGGCGCCGTAGCAGGCAGGTCCGCACTCGGCAGGCGTAAAAGACTGTCGCAATGGGTTTCATGACAAATTCTTCTCGACTGGTTGATACTCGATTCGTTCGATTTCTATCTCGCCCGATTTGACCTCTACAAACGGCTCACCGTTCTTCACCCTGACAGTCCCATAGCCCGTTGCCGTTGAGAGGAAACTGCGGAAATCGCCCTCGATTCGCGGCTGGATGTAGAGGGTCTTCTCGACCGCGTCGTATCGCACACCGGTCAGGCCCTGAATCAGTGCATAAGAGGACATCGCCCGAGCATACCAATGCCCACATTCGTATTCGTTGAACGGATTGCGCACCCGTCCGTCATATCGGTCGCGGCAGGTTCTGACGATCTCCAGGCCCTCCTCCATGTATCCCAGCATCATGAGATGTGAAGCCACCTGATACTCGATACCTGTCCAGACCTCATTGCTGTAAGGGAACGGCAATAACGGCTCCGATCCTCTCGGCCAAGAGCACAGAAGCAGCCCTCCCTCCCTGCCAATGGCAAAGCCGGAACGCTGGGGATTGGCATGGCCGGAAAGGTCCTTCCTGAAATTGTAACGATATACGGAGAGAAGGTGGCTTTTGACTTTTTCGCGGTCGAGGAATTCACCTACCCCGCAGACGCACGCCATCCAGGCGCCGAGGACGCCGTCAGAGAGGCAGCCGTTGCCGTACTGGTATTTTGGCCCTTCCTTCCTGATTAACTCCACGGATTCCGGCGAGGGACAGTTCTCGCCGGTCGGCGTTTCGTCCACGGTCGGATCGCTCGCTCGCAATCCTCGCCAGACAACCTCCTGATAAAAGTATTCGCTATTGAAAAGTTGCTCTTCGAGATGCTTCCTGCCTTTTTCCAGCAGCGATTCGTAACTGGACACATCCTCGCCCAGGGCCTTGCCCATATTAACGGCAGCCTTCAGTGCGCCCAGATAGAAACTGCCGCACATCCCGTCGGGGCCCCAGAACTCGATGTCATAGGTATTGTGATGCGGCTCGACGAGAAGACCTTTGTGGTCGGGGTCCCATGTTTCGATGCAGTAATTCAGACTCGCTTTAACCTTCGGCCAGAACCCTCTGATCCAGTCGGTATCTCCACTGATTCGCCAATCACGATAGACTTTCATAATGCCGCCCAGTTGCCCATCGGCGGCGGCATGGAAGTCGTGATTGGTAGGGCGAATCGGTAAGGACGCGCGGAAGGTCTGGTGCCCGCGCTCGTCCTGGCACTCGTCAAACTCCGTTTCGCGCAGCGTCCGTTCCAGTTGCCCAAACAAGTGCGGCAATGCCTGGGCGTAATTCCATACGTGGGTGCAGGAGCCGGCGCAGCATCCCTCACTGTCGCAGCAACCCTCCCAGCACCACAGCCGGCCGTCAGCCTGCCTCAGGACAGTGGGCGATTTGAGAATGGTAAGATTCGCGGCAACCGCCTCTGTAACCTCATCCGGAAGCGTCGTGTCATAGAAACACTCTGTGAAGCAACGCGTCTTTTTCCGTAGCGTCTCATAGTGTCGGCGCCAGTATTCCATCACCGCTCGGACATCGGGAAATCTCGCGGAATACCATGGCTCGTGGGTTGGCAGGTTTGGCTTTTTGTTCCGGCAGTTACACGATTCACCACAACTATTCTTGTCCTGGTCGGGATCCGCTCCGGACCTGATGTCCGAGTCCGGCACGTGCCAGGCCAAGAGGACGGTTATGGTCTTTTTTTCACCACCAGCCAGTTCAAAGGGTACGAATATGCTTGCCCCGGGACTGGGGTCGCCTTCGGTAACAGGCGGTTTCTCGATGCACCGGCCGTTTGCTACGGCATTCCACACCATTGTCAGAGCATCGAACCACCCGCCTCGGAACCAGGCACAGTCAACCTTGGCCTCATACGAAAGAACTGTCGCGCTGAAAGCACCTTGCTCCCAGGGTCTTTCCGGGGAAGGCGGCTGCCACAATACAAAGCCGTTCTCAGTTTCCCGAATTGCATCACCGCCGGAACCGGTGGACATGAAGTTGCGCGAGTTGAATGAATAGACTGCCTCGATCGCTTGATCGGTGGGGTTCGTGAAACGGTATTCCAATGCCGCGACCGGCAGGCTGGAGCTGTCGGCGTCGCCGGGGATGAACGGACTCCAGCCGGTAACTTCAACCTTCAACGGGATAGCTTCGTCGGTAAGGTTGACCGCTGCAAATGGAAACCTGGCCAGAAAAGAGGCGCTTTGGAAGCGTGGAAGGCCATACGTCTTACCCTGGTGCCCGCGGCCCGAACCGCCCGGACCGAAGACCTTCCATTCGGGCACAGGCCCTTCGAGCACCCTGGCGACGTTAGGCCGGCCTGTTACACACACAGCCGAAAAAACAGTCGGTTCGTTGAATACGTCGGGCTTGTTGCGCAACGACACATGCGACAACGCACCGGTCCCCTCCAGGCAAATCATCCCTGCACCGATTCCGCCCATTGGAAAGGCTATGTGTCCCAGCCGATCACCTTCGTAAGTCGTGTTGTACTCTCTTGCCGCACGAGGCATCGAAGTTTCTCCTTATGATCCTGTCGAAGTATATATCCTCTTATAACCGCCTAACCGCCGTTAGAACATCCGGACATCTTACTGAAAATCTACCTGTTGTTCTACTACCACTTGGGCGCGGATAGTGTCAAGTATTGTGTGTAAGTTTGATTTTATGCCATCGTGCGAGTTGTC
>CAYUYD010000265.1:0-3920 GCA_964449105.1 uncultured Planctomycetaceae bacterium
GAACGAGCCCTCGAAGTAGAAAGGACGTTGGCATGAAAAACCGCGCGAAGCGACACTGAGTTCGCAACGGTACCCGCTTCTGTCGCGGAACTTCTCGATTTGCGACATAATCAACACCTTGGTGTTATCTTGCGTCTTCAACTCGATATGCTCGGCGACAACGTTGGACATAGAAGACTCCCGGCGGGTGGCACTGGCTGCTTGTCGAAGCGAAGCGCAGACTAGGGGCCCATCTGGGCAGCCAGTGTTCCTTCCGCCTATTTTTGCCTGTAGCCAGTGCCGTGGTTGCGGCGTCTGCAACCACGCTCCTCAAGTTAGCAGCATACCCCAACAGCGAGAGGGGAGAAAGTAGAAAGGAGACCGCAGTAGAGCGGTCTTGCGTCTCCACCGTCATGTTTCCCGTTTGTCCAGTCCTTTGATCAGGCCGGAGATCATCTTGGCGATGACTTCAAGTTGATTTCGCAGGTTCATTACTGTTGATTCAGGAATCAATTCTTTTCTTCTGGCCAGTTCCAGGAGAGGAATACATTCCTGAACGCTGCCGCGAGAAATGATAAAGAAGTTTTTTCGATCGGCCTTGGTGAAGCGTCCGTTGCCTTCAGCCAGATTTGTGGCGATGGATAATGCCGCCCGGTTCAACTGGTCGGTAAGAAAATAATATCCTCGCGGGAATTGTCCGGTAAGAGAAGTTATTTGATCGATGAAATCGACGGCTTTTTGATACACGTCGAGATTTTCGAACATGAAAGGCATTTTCACGTTTCTTTTGAACAGTTGATCAGGCGAACAGGAGACCGCAGGTGAGCAGGTACGTCGCCAACTTGAGCCTAGGCGCTCGTCGCGGCTCTGCGTCTTCTCACCTGTTCACCTGTTCTACTGCTCACCTGCTCTATTTTTCGCCCTCCGGGCGAAAAATCGGGGCGGAGGGATTTGAACCCTCGACCTCTTGACCCCCAGTCAAGCACGCTAGCCAAGCTGCGCCACGCCCCGAAGGATGTTACTATTCTGTCGTAACCAGTCGGCTTAGTCAAGACCAGCAGCAGCGGCGCGTACTATCCTGCCCCTTTCAGCTGGCTTGACCAAAGCGTAAGCCAAACGACGACCACGACAGCCGCGAACAGCATCAGTTTGAAGACAGCGAAGAATTGCAGCACGATCTTGTGAACGGTAGGCCAGTCCAACTCGCCGCCGCCCCACAGTTTCAGCAGCCATGCCGGCCGGCTGCGCATTATCGCCAGAAACATGAACCATTGCACCGTCATAAAGACAGCGGCGATAAGGACCGTCCACCATCCAGCCACAGCGGCTGCACGAACGTACTCTGCCAGTGATTCTGATCCGTTCATTTGGTGTCTCCTTTATCAGGCGATTCTCAGCCGAAACTATTCTACCAACAATGGAACGGAGATGGAAATATATGTCGGGGAGGTTTGACTTTAGTTCGGGTTGGCATATAGACTCATTCGACCCATGCGGATACTTCTGGTCAATGACGACGGTATTTTAGCGCCGGGTCTGTCGGCCCTTCGGTCGGCGGTTGCGGATATGGGCGAGGTAACTGTGGTAGCGCCGGAGACGCCGCAATCGGCTGCGGGGCGGTCGCTTACGCTTCATGGCCCGGTGGTCTGCAACCACGTCCACGTCGGCGGGGAGTTCGAGGGAATCAGCGTCGCCGGCAGTCCCGTCGATTGCGTCAAACTCGCCATCCGCGAATTGATGGATTCCAGGCCCGACCTGGTGCTGTCGGGGATTAACGCCGGCGAGAATGTCGGCGTGAACGTCTTTTACAGCGGGACGGTCTCGGCAGGGGCGGAGGGGGCGTTGTTCGGAATACCATCGGTGGCCTTCAGTCTCTCCGGCGCCGGCGAGATGGATTTCCACCGCGCCGGTCGATTGTGCCGGGAAGTCCTCGCCGGCCTGCTGGCTGCGCCAATAGCGCCGGGGGAACTGGTTAACGTCAACATTCCCGCACTGTCGCAATCCCCGCCAAGAGGCGTGAAGGTCGTCCCGCAGGGAACCGCCGCTATCAGCGAGTCGTACCTGCGCGAAATTGACGCCGACGGGCGGGTGATATTCCGGCTGACCGACCGTTTCGAGCACGGCCCCCAGGAAATCGAAACGGACGTAACTGCTCTGGCGGATGGGTTTATAACAGTTACGCCGCTGATGTCGGACATGACCGACCACAGTCGGCTGGGGCACTTTCGCCAATGCCGATGGGGCGATCCCGAACGCTGAATCGGTACAAATTTAGCGTTTTTTTTCCTTTCAGGCCCGGAAGCACTTGACAAACGTATCCGCGACATGGTATATTCAGGCGACCATGGCGACGACGGTTTCCCCAAAGATATCTTCCGAAAAGAGTGTTAACGCTCCCAGGTTGCCGATTCGCACCTACGGGGCGGCGCTGAAGTATCTCTTTGCGCAGACGGACTATGAGCAGATGCTGCGAGTCCGTTATAACTGCGACACCTTCAGCCTCGTCCGCATGAGGGCGCTGCTCAAGCGGCTTAATGACCCGCATAAAAGGCTGCGGAGCGCCCACATCGCCGGGACAAAGGGAAAAGGTTCCACAGCCACTATGCTCTCTGCGATGCTTCAGGCCTGTGGGCATAAGGTCGGGCTTTACACGTCGCCGCACCTTGTTGATATTCGTGAGCGGATACAGATAAACGGCGAGGTTATCGCCAGGTCCGCCTTGACGCGATATATCAACACATTGGCTTTGCACGTCAAAAGCATGAGCGACGATCCGCCGACGTTCTTCGAGATATTCACCGCAATTGCCTTTCTGTATTTCGTGGACGAGGGCGTGGACATAGCCGTTCTTGAGACCGGTCTGGGAGGCAGACTGGACAGCACCAACGTCGTCAAACCGATGGTGGTCGGGTTCACCAACATCAGCATCGACCACATACATCAACTTGGCAATACGATTGAGGCCATTGCCGGTGAAAAAGCCGGTATTCTCAAGCGAGGCGTACCGGCAATATCTGTTCCGCAGGTCCACGCCGCTGAAAATGTCCTGAGAGAGGCGGCCAGGCGGATCAATTCGCCGCTCCTGTTCACGGGCAGGGACATCGACTTCAGTTATCGTTTCGAGTCGTCGCGTGAGAACGGCCCGCAGACCCGCATCTGCCTGACCACGCCTCGAAGCCGGTTCGAGCACCTTCCCGTTCCGCTGATGGGTGAACACCAGGCGTTGAACTGCGGACTGGCGCTGGCGATGCTGGACCAACTCAAGGAGCAGGGGATGGCGATTGACGATGAAGCCGCCATCAAGGGGCTTTCGCAGGTCCGCCTGCCCGGACGGATGGAACTGATCAGGGAAAACCCGCGAATCCTCGTCGATGGCGCGCACAACGGCGCTTCGATGGAAGCGCTGATGCGAGCCGTCGGGCAGTATATCCCATACGATTCGATGGTGGTTATCTTCGGCTGCGCCGCCGACAAAGAGATTTCCAGCATGCTGGACCAGTTGATGCGCGGAGCCGACAAGGTAATCTTCACCCGAAGCGCCAGCCCCCGCGCCGCCGACCCTGACGACCTGGCCGAACGATATGAAGATCGCTCCGGAAAAACCGCTCAGGTAGCGCACAACCTCACCGAAGCCGTCCGCATCGCAAACAGCGCCGTCACGCGGGGAGACATCATCTGCATCACCGGAAGTTTCTACCTCGTCGGCGAAGCCAAAAAACTGTTCGGCAGTTGACAGGGGACCCCAACCGCGAAAAAATGCGGCGGAGGACTCCAGCCCTTCGTTTTCAATCCTACTTACCATAACAGGCAAACCTCCGCGGCGCCGGTTCTGAAACTGGCCGGCTTGTGCCGGCTTGTGCCGGTTCGTGCCGGTTCGTGCCGGTTCGTGCCAGTTCGTGCCAGTTCGTGCCAGTTCGTGCCAGTTCGTGCCAGTTCGTGCC
>CAYUYD010000266.1:0-3887 GCA_964449105.1 uncultured Planctomycetaceae bacterium
TAGACGGTGTTTCCCATGGGGGTCGCGTCAAGGCCGTTGATGACCTTGCCGTGGTCAATGGCGTACTGAATGCAGTGCCGCATCATTACCGTTGCGACGCCCTGCCGGCGCAGTTCGGGATGGACCAGGATCATGCCGATCCAAGTGTTCCGCTCGCCCAGCGGGGAAACGACGCAGGTGCTGACCGGGATGTCAAACCCCTCGCCCACCAGTTTGGCGCAGAAAACGCCGTTCGGGTCAAACTGGACGATCCGATTTATATCGCGGTCGTTCTGATTCCAGCCCGCGCGCATGGTCAGCAGGTGCATCGTGTCCCGATCGCCGCCGATCGGGTCGATGCGAAACATCTCGGTGTTGACGACCTTTTGGCCTTCCGGCAGGGAAATCTTCATTGACTCCGGCACGACGACCTTGAGGCTCTTCTTTGGAAGCAGCACGACCTGGACTTCGCGCTCGGACCGGAACCCGTCTGCCAGCGGGTTGTCGATGCGGAAACATCCGTAGAGCCGATCCACGTAATCGTCCTTGCCCAGTTCAATTACATCCACCTCGCGGGGATCGCATTTCTTGATGAGTTTCATAGGTATGCTTTGCTCCTTTTACTTCTGCACGAAGGAAATTGCTCCGGACGGGCACACGTCGATACACGTGGAGCATCCGGTGCAATCGTCCGGTTCGATTACGGCTTTGTTGTCTTCCATTGTTATGGCGTAGCACTGTCCGACCTTTTCGCAAAGCCCGCAGCCGGTGCAGACCTCCAGGTCCACCTTTGCGTAAGCGTCCTGGAGATGGAACTTGTCGGCAGAGGTGATGGCGTCGGCGACCAGGTCGCGGAAATCGCGGTAGGATTCATAGCCGTGCCCGGACATGAATTTCTTCATTTTCTTGATCAGCCCCGGCAGGAAATCGAACCCTCGGAGCATGGTTTCGGTGCATATTCCGATCAAGTCGGCGCCGCACATCATCATCTGGACGGCGCTGACGTAGTCGCAGATGCCGCCGGTGCCGAGGACAAAGGCCTCCGGACCGACCTTCTTGCGAATCTCGAAGACGTCGCGGAGCGCCAGAGGCCTGATCCACGCGCCCGAGAAGCACGCCACGGCCGGTTCGGTCTGGAGCCGCCAGGGACCCCGGGCGGGATCATTTATGTCGAAGTCGGGAATGGCCAGACGGTTGGCCGTCGTACCGACGACGCTAGCGCCCTTCTCGAAGCACGCCTTGGCTACGTCGGCGATCTTGCCGCCTTCGGAAGTGAGTTTAACAAAGACTGGAACGTCTATGGCGCCGACGATGATCTCAGTGGCCATGCTGACAATCTCCGCGTTCTGCCCGAGGCTTGCGCCGGTCTGCGGCGTGCGGTCGCCCTCGCCGGAAACCTCCAGGTTGAAGGACATGTTCGGGCAGCACATGTTCAACTCGATCGCGTGGGCGCCGGCGGCGACGAATTTCTTCGCCATCTCGATCCATCCGTCCATGCCCTTCTCGCCCGCGTACGTGATGTTCGCCAGGAGGATCAGGTCCCTGGTCTGCTTCCTGCCCTCGGACATGAGTTTGAGGGCCTGGTCGAGCGTCAGCCGAGTCTCGGCCGAGAAGGCCAGGTACTGCTGCTTCTTCCAGTACTTATACCTCGGCTCGCGGTTGATATACGGCGGCGGCTCGATGGCTAGTTTGAGGCTCGCGCCGCCCCATCCGCACCTTTCGGCCTCGACCAACTGTCCGACCGTCTTGGTCGTCGGACCCGAACCGACCAGAAACTGATTTCGGAACTTCAACCCCGATACTTCAAGGGGCATCAAATAGTCTTCCTCTGTGAATTTCGCCATTTGCAGCGTCCTTTCAATGAATACGAGGCTTTACTCCACCCCGGTTTCGCTAACCCCGATGCACCATATTCTTCAACTGCCGATACATATACGCCGGTAATTCCAGATTATTCATCAGATTCGAGATCGGTTCAATCACGGTAACGTATCCGTCAAAACCGGCCCTGTCAAGCGCCTTGAACACGCCCGGGAAATCTATTCCGCCAGGCTCGCCCAGAAGGTGTCGCTTGTAGTACCGCCCCTCATACTCCCAGTCCGCTTCAGCCTCCGTCTCGGCCCGGGCGGCGTCCTGAACAGAGACGATAAACAGGTAATCGGCCAACTGCTCGACGGCCCGAACGTAGTCGATGCCTTTCTCAAAAAGATTGGCAGGATCATACATCAGGCCGAAATTATCCCGGTCAATCTCCTTGAGCGTTTTCGTCGCGATTTTCGGCGTTTCAAACGGCCCGCCGGTGTGCACCTGTACCGCGATTGCCAGACCGCGCTGCTTGAGATAATCGGCCGCCTTCTGTATCCAGTGAACCTCTTCGAACCCCACCGCAAGGTACGGGCAGCCCAACACCTTGGCCATATCCGCGAATTTACCCAGGGCCTTGAGCGATTTGGCGTCTTTGACAGCCCCCGCCGGGAATCGCGAAACGCCGATACCGCACTTATCGAGCGCAGAGGCCATCTGCCTGACCTCTTCCGGCGTAGTTGCGGCATTAATCTGCGTACCCCTCAACTCGACGGCGTCGTAACCCGACTGTCCGGCAAGTTCGCCGAATTCCCCCACGTCCATCTGGCAATACTTGTAATCGATCTCGATAATTCTGCCCGACAGCGAAAACTTCATCGCCGGCTCCCTGTATATTATTTCAACGCTCGCATATTACAGATGCCGTTTATGATCGGGATTCCTCGGATTCTTCGGCTTCCCCTGACTCTTCGGGTTCACTGGATTCCTCGGATTCTTCGTCCTCATCCTCATCGTCGTCCTGGTCTGCGGTGTTTTGCTCGGGGGGCTTTTCCACGTCAACCCGTGGGAAACGCAGTTGTTCGACCTCTGGAAGTTCCTTCAGGTCCGCCAGGCCGAAAACTTCGAGAAAATGCTTCGTTGTCCCGTAGAGTATAGGTCTGCCGATCTCCTCGGCCCTTCCGGCGATGCGGACGAGATTCTTTTCCATCAGACCGCGAAGCACATCTCCGCAGGCGACGCCGCGAATGGCCTCGATGTCGGCCCGAAGCACCGGCTGGCGATAGGCGACGACCGCCAGGGTCTCCATCGCCGCCTGCGACAGGTGCGACTCTCGCCGACTGGCCGACAGGCGGGAAACCACCTCGTTGTACTCCGGCTGGGTCTGCATCTGGTATCCCCCGGCGATCTCGACGATGCGGAATGCCCTGCCCGTCTGCTCGTACTGCCCGTTAAGGTCTTCGACTGCCTTGCGTACGGCGCGGACGCCGCCAAGTTCGCCGATCTCGGAGACCTTCGCCGCCGCAAGCGGCTTGTCGGATGCGAACAGTATCGCCTCGACGGTCGCAGCCGTTTCGGCCTCGGGGGGTTCAACCTGATTTACCTGCGTTTCTTCACCGGTGCCGCTGTCGCTCATAATCGCCTTCCCTGCTGAAAGCCCGATGGTGGCACAGGTTTTCAACCTGTGCCGCTTCGCCGGACATCCGGAACGCACAGGTTGTCGCAGACCGCTTCGCGGAAAACCTGTGCCACCGATGCAGGATATACATTAAACAGCGAAACGGCAAGCCGGTGGCTTGCCGTTTCGCGGGTGCGGCAATTACGGCATGCGGACCGGCGGAGGCGACGGCGGCGCAGCGACAGTACTGCGCTTCCTGAATACCTCCGCCCATTTGACCTTTCCGGTGGCCTGCATCAGGACAAACAGCGTCGCAATCGCCCCGATAGTAACGGTCAGACCGGTTCGTCCAGGCCAGAAGAACGCATAAGAAAATCCAACCAGGTACACCAACTGCGCCAGTCCGACATAGACGATCGCAAACTTCACTCCTGCCACAAGTCGCATGTAACTGATCACCAGAAAAACGCTGACGGCTGAACATATC
>CAYUYD010000267.1:0-3886 GCA_964449105.1 uncultured Planctomycetaceae bacterium
AAATATGGTCCAAACTCGTCCGCCGTTTGTCAGGTTGCCGCCAACCTCGCCATATCCGACCGTTGTTATCGAAATAACGGTCATGTAAAATGCATCGAGCCAGGAATATCTTGGTTCGATGATATAATAGCCCAAACCGGCTATGCCGATAAAGACAACCATGGTGAAGAGTGCGATAGCAATTCCGACATAAAATTTTCGCTCTCGGTTCAGCTTGGACATCCCTGTCATCAACATTACCGGTAAATTATAGCCAGAAAAACCTGCTTCGGAAATGGTTTGTAACTTTTCACCAATTGTTCCCGGACAGAAAGCAACAATCATCTATTGTTATATTGTATTTAAGAGAGGGGGAAACAGTAGTAGTTATAAGCCTTGTGGTTAATGATGGATCATTAGATGCAACGGACGGAAGTCACTGTAGATACAGGAGATGCGCTCTCTTAGTAGCGCCTGCCGATAGTGCAGAAGTTGTTGGTTTTGGTGACAGAAACAAGGCATAAAACAACAAACCGGCGATTGATCTCGAGGAAGAATGGGGTAGCGGGTTTTAAAGTGGGCTAATGGGCAAATTGCGACAGGGTTGCCAACAAGTATTCCACAATGCAGCAAGAGGCGGTTTTACTGAGTGGTCTGAATTTCCTGGGTGAGATGTTCGAGAGTCGCGCGAAGAGAAACGTCTTCCTTGCGCATCTCCTCAATTGTCCGATTAGCATGTAGGACGGTGCTGTGGTCTCTGCCGCCGAAGTATCCGCCGATCTCTACCAGGCTGTGGCGGGTCAGATTCCGCGCAAGGTACATGCAGATCTGTCGCGGTAGGCTGACGGACCGGCTTCGTTTCCTGCCTTGAAGATCGGCAGGGCGTACGCCATAGCGTTTCGTAACGGCGTTGATGATTTGCTCAACCGTTACTTCGCCTTTTCTGCTGTCGGGACCGGCGCCGAGCGCCTCTTCGGCCAAGGCCAGGTCTATCGATCGGTCGAGTACGCGGGACAGCATATCTATCCTGGTGATGGCCCCTTCCAGTTCGCGGATATTGGAATCAATCGTTCCGGCGATGAAGCAGACGACGTCGCCCGGCAGGGCGACGTTCCGCAAGGCGGCTTTTTTATGCACGATAGCGACGCGAGTCTCGTAGCCGGGGCGGTCAACCCTTGCCACCAGGCCCCAGTTGAAGCGGCTGACCAGGCGCTCTTCGATGTGCGGTATTTCAGCCGGCGGGCGGTCGCAGGAAAGAATGATCTGCTTGCGGGCCTGGTAAAGAGTGTTGAAAGTGTGGAAAAACTCCTCCTGGGTCTGGTCGTGATTGGCGAGGAACTGAACATCGTCGATAACCAGCACGTCGGCGGAGCGATAACGATAACGGAACTCGTGCAGCCGGCCGACCTCGATAGCCCCGATCAGGTGGTTGACGAATGTTTCGCAGGAGAGGAAGGAAATTTGCGCGTTACCGGCGGCCAGGATTGCCTGGCAGGTGGCTTGGAGCAGATGGGTCTTTCCCAGTCCGGCCGAGCCGTGGATGAACAGCGGGTTGTACGCCTGCCCGGGACGCTCGGCGACAGCAGCGCATGCCGCTGTGGCTAAGCGGTTGCACGGGCCGGTAACAAACGACCCGAAAGTGTATTCGTCGTTGAGTGTCGGGGCCGGTTCGATACCGACCTGGCCGGCGGGAATATCGGAAACGGCCTTGTATTGACCCTCCAGGTGCGGAGCCGGCGCGACGGCGGGCTCTTCGGCAAGCGAAAAGTGAACGCCGACAAGCCGGCCCGTCGCGATCTGGGCGGCCTCGGCAAACAGGCGGGAGGCATGCTGCCGGCAATAGGACTGCTCGGCTGGGCCTGGCACGCGGATGTCCAACTGGCCGTGCTCGAGACCGGCGGGCTCCAGCTGCGAAAACCACGGACGTATAACTTCCTTGCCGTGGGAAATTACATGCTGAATCAGACCTTGCCACAATTGAGGCTCAACGCTGCCCACGGGGCGAACCCTTTATTCACAAACGGCGCCAATGCCGCGATAACCCAAGAAAGCCAAAACAAAATACAGAAGCAACACGAGAAAAAAATCGGATCGTCCCTGACTGCGAAAGTGAAGGGCTACTCCATACCCCTATGCTACTGTCCATAACAACAGGAACAAGGATAACCGCAATTTGTAAATTGGTCAAACCTAAAACAAAAATTCCGCACACGGCTCTTATCCTTTCGAGTCGGCGGGCAGCCTGGACGGGAGTTAATTTTTCAGAAAAATCCCGAATCGCCCAAAGCGCGTTGACGTTTGCGCGCACAAACGTCAACTCTTGCATCTAAATCTCGAAGGTTTAGAATGCTGGTAACGGTAGTCATGGATGGTAGGATAGCCCGATGAGCGGAAATGTAGGCGATAGGAAAAGATTGGTTTCGATCACGGGCGGGAACCTGCGGCATAATCATCTCTATATCAGCGGGCATCACGACTTTTTCCCCAAGACCTGTTACGGGGGCTCCAGCAAGAAAAAGGGTACCGGGCAACTCCTGACTCTTATGATAGACGGCCTTGCGGAACCTGTAGAAACAGACATCGCAACCAACGGGAGTAACGGAAGTCCGCGGAATTTCTTCCGCAAACGCGGATGGGTCAGGAGGTTTTTCAAGAAACACGAAATCCGCGAAGGTGATGTGATTGTCATAGGAAACCAGACTCTGTAATGATCCGATACAAGGCAATCATTTCCTATCCCGAGATGGTCAATCGCGAAAGTGTTATGCTTCAGCGTGGTATGAACTTCCGCATCAGGCCTGACTGTTCTGTGTTTCTGATGAGTGTTAGGAAGGGAGCACCCTATAAGGACCAATGGAACGAGGATAGTGGACTTCTCGAATATGAAGGCCATGACGTACCGCGCCGTGAAGGCGTTGATCCGAAAGCGTTTGATCAGACAATGCAAAACCCTGGTGGAACGCTGACGGAAAATGGGAAATTCTATGAGGCTGCGCAAGCGTACAAACAGAAGCGTAAACCAGCCGAAATAGTTCAGATATACGAAAAAATCGCCCAGGGAATTTGGTCGGACAGGGGGAGATACGAACTCGTGGATGCTGTTATCAAGTCTGACGGAATAAGGAACGTCTTTCGCTTTTTCCTCAGACCTACAACAACACCACGGTTACCTGATCTTATCCTGCGTCATACGCGAGTTATTCCCACAGCGGTAAAAGTTGAAGTTTGGCGGCGCGACCACGGGCATTGCGTTATTTGTGGGGCCACAAAGAATCTTCACTTTGACCACGACATCCCATATTCAAAGGGCGGAAGCAGTATCACTGTGGATAATGTAAGACTCCTGTGTGCCAAACATAATTTGGAGAAATCGAACAAGATTATTGGCTTGGCGCCTTGGATTATCGGAGTGACCTCGGTCATAGTTTCTCGTACTGCCTGATCACGGGCGATCACAAAGATGGCCAAGATACCCTTGTAATTGGAGGTAAAGACAAATGGGAATTCGTCCAATGAACATCGAAGCATTACTGGCCGAGTATGATTGCATAATCAATCAGGCTGATGGAGCGAAGCCAGGGTGGAACGGGGAATTGGATTGGGACCGGATGGCATACTTGCTCGAGAGGGAAGCGGATTGGACCACTAACGGCGCCCAAGCAATAGTCCACTTGGCTCGCGAATACGGCACGTTCGCCCTCAAAAATGCCCTTGCTCTTGCGGCAGTCTTGGGAATCGAAGACGGGACAAGTGGACTATAACGTGTACGCTGGGAACCCACAGCGGTAATCAAATCACCTTCTAAAGCGTGCAGATGTTGGTGGTTTCCTTAAGCCCAGCCTGAAAGGCTGAAAATAATGTGCAACCGGGTACATGGTTTACGTTTTGAACCGGGCACATGGTTTAC
>CAYUYD010000268.1:0-3874 GCA_964449105.1 uncultured Planctomycetaceae bacterium
ATCGCCGCCCTCGACGAACAGATCCACAGGGCCGAAGAGCAAATCGCCCTGCTGTCGCTGCGTGCACCGATAGTCGGCACGTGGATTTCACCGGAGATAGACCGAGTCAGGGGCGGCTACATCCGTCGGGGCGACAAGGTTGGCCTGGTTGCGGATCTTGAGCGGATCATCGTTCGCGCCACAGCCGACCAGCAGTCGGCTGCGATGCTCGTAGCGGAGGCGTACGATAACGTGGAAATACGCATCAAGGGTCGGCCTGACATGCAGGTATCCGGCAGGACTCTGCAAATCTTACCCGCCGGTCAGAAACAGTTGCCCTCGGCGGCGCTTGGCTACGCCGCCGGCGGGGCGATGCAAACGGTCCTTGACGACCAGCGGGGAATGAAGGCCGCGGAACGGTTCTTTGAAATTCACGTCATTCCAGGCAAGGCGGAAAATGTCAAACTTCTGAGCGGGCAGCGTGTGGTGGTCCGTTTCGAGATGCCGGCCAGACCGCTTCTGTTGCAGTGGTGGCGGTCACTGCTGCAACTGGTTCAGCGGAGGTTCCATATCTGAAGTGATAGCGATACCCGGCACAACCTGGCGGATGCTCGCTCGACGGATGGGCGGTAAAGAATTGCCAAAGGGACTGGACGCCGTCTGGGACACCTGCGCCGGTATGGCTGGACGGTTGGTGCCGCGACGAAAACGGTTCCTCCGACGAGCGGAAAGCATCTGTGCGCTGGAAAAACAATTCACCGATATGAGCGACGCGAGTCTGGGCGAAAAGGCCCGCGAGTTTCGCGAACTCTTCCGCCGGGGCAGGGACGAGGCCGACGACCTGGAACGGGCATTTGCGCTTATTCGCGAAGTCGCGTTCCGGCAGTTGGGCGAAAGGCCTTTTCTCGTTCAGGTAGCAGGGGCCTTGGCGCTGGAGGCAGGCTGCGTCGCTGAGATGGCAACCGGTGAGGGCAAAACGCTGGCGGCTACCATGCCGGCGACAGTAGCGGGTTGGCGAGGCAGAGGCTGCCATATCATCACGGTCAATGATTATCTCGCCCGCCGCGACGCCGAATGGATGGGTAAAATCTACCGATTCTGCGGCCTGAGCGTCGCGCATATAGAACAGGACACGAAGCCACCCCAGCGGCGCGAGGCCTACCGGGCCGACATCACCTACTGCACCAACAAGGAAGTAACTGCCGATTTCCTGCGTGACCGCCTGGCGCTGGGCCGACTGCGAGGTCTGCCGGAGGCCCTGCTGGCGAAGATCGCCGAGGGCGCCGGAAGCGGAACCGACCGGCTCGTGCAGCGGGGACTGAATTACGCCATCGTGGACGAAGCCGACTCGGTCCTGATAGACGAGGCCGTTACGCCGTTGATTATCTCCGGCAACGCGCCCAACCCCGAACAGGTCGAGGCCTTCAGCCACGCCGCAGAACTGGCGGTCCAATTGCAGCCTGCGGAACATTACCGCGTAAATCAGCGTTATCGTGAAGTCGAACTGACCACCGCCGGCAAGGACCGTCTCGCTGAATTGAGCGAACCGCTTGGCGGGGTCTGGAGAGGCGCCCGCCGAAGGGAGGAACTCGTCGTCCAGGCATTGACCGCCGGCGAGTTTTATCTGAACGATAAACAGTATGTCGTCCAGGATGATAAAGTCGTCATCGTTGATGAGTTCACCGGCCGACTGATGCCCGACCGTGAATGGCGAGACGGGCTGCACCAGGCGGTCGAGGCCAAGGAACGCCTGGAAATAAACCCGCCGAAGGACACATACGCCCGCGTGAGTTTCCAGCGATTTTTCCGACTGTATCGCAAACTTGCCGGCATGACCGGTACCGCCGCCGAGGCCTGGCGGGAGTTCTGGCAGATATATCACCTGCCGGTGGTTGTGATTCCCACTAATCGCCCATGCATTCGGGAGGTCCTGCCGGATAACGTATTCGCCGCTGAGCAGACCAAATGGCGGGCGGTCGTTGATGAAATCCGCTGCATCCACGACACCGGCAGGCCCGTCCTTGTCGGCACACGGAGCGTCCGGGCAAGCGAGCGCCTGAGTGAAATGCTTGCGGCCGAGGCCCTTGAGCATCAGGTTCTCAACGCCGTCCGTCACGCCGAGGAGGCCCAGATTGTCGCCGGCGCAGGCCAAGCCGGCAGGATTACCGTCGCGACAAATATGGCTGGGCGCGGTACGGACATCAAACTCGGACGCGGCGTCGCGGAACTCGGCGGTCTGCACGTTCTTGCCACCGAGCGCCACGAGGCAGGGCGTATCGACCGGCAACTCTTCGGCCGATCCGCGCGCCAGGGCGACCCCGGAAGTGCACAAGCCTTCGTCAGTTTGGAAGACGAACTTACCCGCCGCCACGCGCCACACCTCTCGGCCTTTCTTTGCCGCCGCTTCGGCCGGGCGGACCGGGAAATCTCCTCCTCCTCCCTCACGCGTCGGGCGTTCGACGTTGCCCAGCGCCGCGCCGAACGCCTAGCCCTCCGCCAGCGCAAAGGCGTTCTCCGCACCGACGACTGGCTGGATGAGTACCTCGGCTTCGCCGGCAGCGAGCGATGAATTTCCCGGCGTGAGGACGTAAGGGATGCCTATGGCACCCTACCATTTCCCGACGGGACAATAACTATTGGGGTTGCTCCGATATCGGCCAAAGCAACAGCCGCCATAGAGGTTGCAAGCGAAGCCGTTGGCGTCGGGGTCCCACTCGAAGGCCGTCTCGCCGTCCACGTCCGGGTCGGTGCCGTCGGCTCCGTTCAACACCATCACCTGGCCGTACGGGTCGTAGGCGTAGCATTCGACGACCGCGCCGGAAGTGTCCACCACGGCAGTAACGTTGAAGTTGGCGTCGGTGGTGTAGTACACGGTGTCGTCGATTGTACCGTCGGTATTGCCGTCGTGGAAGCGCACAACGGGCGAATCCACGTACCGCCGGCCCCAGATGAATTGCTTCAGCGGGTTGTCCGCATCGACATAGACCTTCGTCAGGCGGTTCCAGGCGTCATAGACCAGCACCGGGCCTTCATCGGCGCTGGTCTCATCGCCAGGCCGGGCGGCGAGTGTCATATTCCCGGCCAGGTCGTGGGCCGGGTCCAGCCACGAGCCGCTAAGGTCGGTGATCTCGTTGGCGTCGTTATGCGCACGGTCCTGCTCAAGATCCCACGAACTGTCGCCGTCATCTGCGGAACCCTGAAAGTATCTCTGGTAAAAATCGACCATTAATCGGTCAATTTCCCAGTATAAATTCGGCCTGGCGCCTGCGGCGTTAAGGATTTTTATTTCGATTCCTTCGTATCTGGTAAATTGGTAGTGTAATGACATCATCGGCTGGGTGTGCCGATCTTCCGACATAAGATAAAATGAGAGGATATATACCAGATTGCAATACATGCGCGAAACGGCGTCAGACCGCCTTGGCAGACCAGGGAAAATTCCAGACAAGATGCAGTTGGGGCTGGTATCGGAAGCCTCTATTCATCATGGCCGTCTTTACCTCATCCTGCTGGCGATCTACTTCGGTCTCGTCGTCTATGGCAGCCTGGTGCCTTTAGAATTCAGTTACGTCCCGTTCGAACAGGCGGTCAGAAAATTCCGCGGCATCCCCTATCTTCACCTCGACATCCAGTCGCGTTCCGACCTGGTGGCTAATTTTCTATTGTTCGTTCCGCTCACGTTCCTGGCGATGGGGGCATTGACGCGGGAGAACCGCCGTCGAGCAAGGCTGCTGATCGCTCTTGCAACAGCCGCTTCCGCCGCCCTGATCAGTGCATCCGTTGAGTTCACGCAGATATACTTTCCGGCGCGGACGGTTTCGCAAAACGATATCCTGGCAGAGACCGCCGGCGGAATTGCGGGAATCCTGCTGTGGTTCTGCTTCGGCGGACGGAT
>CAYUYD010000269.1:0-3853 GCA_964449105.1 uncultured Planctomycetaceae bacterium
AGGGGCGCGCCGGATGTTCCGCACTGTCCCCGTTCCGGTGAAGCGATTTTCCCCTATCCGCAGTTCAACCGGCTTGGCAGGATCCGTCCAGAAACGCCATGTATCCTTTTCGATGTTGCCGTGAATTTCAGCGGTCATTTTCCTGCCGGCGGGCTTGGCGACCCCGGCGCGCCGGGGTCCGGCGCGAATGGTCGAGGCAGTGGCGTCAAGTGTTACGCCGAAGGACATCTGTGATTTGTCCCCGTGCAGCGAAATGTTCACGCCGACGTTACCGTCAAATTCCATTCGGCCCGGAAGAATCTCCGAATGACCTGACAGCAGCGCGGCCACTGTGGTCGGATTGAACCATCCGGTAACCTCCAGCGACCTGACCGCTTCCCATCGTCCAGCCAGCGCGTCAGCGTGAATCCATCCTTTGCCGGTCAGTTCGATTCCCGGAAGATGCAGATCAAACGTGCGGACGTCGATGCTCCCGTAGATCGGATCGGACGTTGCGGTCAGGGAAAGGTCGGCCTTTCCTATCACCGGAAGCGCCGGACCTGCCGTCGGTTGGGCGTCGAGGTTCTCTATGCACAGTTCCACCGAAAACTGCTCTACCATGCCGGTGCGATCAAACCGGCAGTCCATCTGTCCCGACGCCTGCCCGGAAAGGCGCTTCAGAGGCAGCGCCAGCAGACCCGGCAGGTTCAATTGCGAAATATCCACACCGGTAAAGCGGAAACTCCCAGACGCTGCCGGGGAATCTTCACCCGTTTCGCCGGCAGAGGCAGTCAGCGTTACAGGGGCGATTGGACCGTCCTGGACCAGAACGGCTGACATTTCAATCCGACCGACGTTTTCAAGCCTTCCGGCAAGGTACTGAAGATCGGATACGTCAAGTCGCAGCCGACGATCCTGGCCGGGAAATTGCAGCGTCGCAACCGACCGGCGGAACGTCATCCGGTTCGGCGGGGGCATTTCCATCAGCGGCTGGAGCGAAGCGACGTTGGCCTGCCCGTCCTCGCCGAACACCGCATCCACCCGAGCGCCGGTTATTTCCATCCATTTTAACCTGCCGGTCCACAGCGTTTGCAGCGGCGACAGGTCGCACCGAAGCGTATCGACGACGACCATGTCCGAAGGAGGCTGCGCCTCGCCTGCGCCGAAACCGGCGACGTTACCGATGTGCACGTCGCTGACGGTGATTCCCTCGGACCATGACATTTTCAGGCTGCCTACGCTTACGGGAAGCGACAGTTCGGCGGACAGGTCGCGGGCAAGTTTCCCGGCGAGGTATTGCTTGGGCGCCCACCACGGAAGCGATGCGTAAAGAACTCCCAAGGCAGCAAACACAACTATGCCGGCGCGAAATATCCGCTGCCGAAGAGGACGTTTCAGCCGACGGGGACGCTGGGGCAAGCCGACCTGGCTATCTTTGGAAACCATCGAGGGGATTTTATCACCGCCCAGCCGAAACGACAATGCCGCAGAAGGAAGCGGTTCAGCGTGTCTGATTCCTGACCGCTGATTGCTGAATGCTGATCGCTTAATTACACATTAAACCTGAACAATATCACGTCGCCGTCGCGGACGATGTAGTTCTTCCCTTCGAGTCGGAACTTACCGGCGGCGCGGGCCTTTTTTTCGTCCCCGGCGGATTTGATGTCGTCGTATCCGATAATCTCCGCCCGGATGAACCCGCGTTCGATGTCGCTATGGATACGCCCCGCAGCCGTCAATGCGTCGGTGCCTGCGCGGATCGACCAGGCTTTACATTCGTCCTCGCCGACGGTGAAGAAGGTCCTGATGTTCATCGCCTCGTAGCAGGAGCGAATCAGCCGGTCGCGGGCAAGGGTCGAAATTCCCATCGCCTCCATGAATTCGCCGCGGTCCTCCGGCGCAAGAGCGGCTATCTCCTCCTCGATTCTTGCTGAAAGTCGAATCACGGCGTAGCTGCCGAACCGGTCGGCCCCATCGCCGGCGACGGCGTCCTCGTCGCTGTTCAGCACAACCAGCACGGGTTTGAGCGTCTGGAAGGCGAACGCGCGGACCATTTTTTCCTCTGCCTCGCCGGAAATAGCCTCAGTCAGCGGCTTCTCAGCCTCCAGCGCCTCGACCAGCCGCTGCATCAGTTCAAATTCGCGGATGTGCTGATCCTGCTCGGGCGTGGGCTTGCGGACAGAGGCTCGGAGTTTCTCTATCCTTACGGTGGCCTGTTCCAGGTCGGAAAACAGCATCTCCGAGCGGATTTCTTCCAGGTCGGCGGATGCGTCCACCCGGTTTCGATACGGCGGGACCGAATCGTTCCGAAAATCCCGCAGGACAATGACTACCATGTCGCTTTGGCGCACCGCGGGCCAGTGCGTTCGCGCGTGCCGTCGGCCTGCATCGCCGGACAGGTCAAGCCCCGGCACATCGAGCACTTCGATCTCGGCAGGGGTCTTTTTCTTCGGCTTGTAGCGCTCCGCCAGCCAGTCCAGGCGTTCGTCCGGCACCTTGACAACGGCAAGATGCTGCTGGTCGGGACGGTCCAGGTTGATGTTCGACCCGCCCGCCTCGGCCAAGGCTGCGAATAAAGTGCTCTTACCGCTTTGTGGCAAACCCACCAATGCCGCACGCATAACAAATCTCCATGAATCCTGAATCTATTGACCTTTGAATGGCAAAATAGACTTCGGCCTCTACGGAAACAAATATAGCAGGATTATAGGGATTACAGGATTATGGGGATTTTAAAATAACAAAAGAAAAATCCCTGTAATCTTAAAATCCCTGTAATCCCGCTCTCTTTATTGACCTTTGAGCGGAACGTCCCGCCGGGATGGCGAGTTTAGTTAGCAATTCAAACCTCAGTAATTATTCTCGCTCAATCCCCCGTGAAATGAAAGCCCATACCTGCCTGCCGGTAGGCAGGGGTTGGGACAAATGGAAATCGCCCCGGACATCGTGGATAAACTCATCAGGCAGGCGCAGCCTCCTTCGGAGAGGCGGGCGTCAATGCCGCCCGCCCCGCCCGCAAAACAATACATATTTTGATGGGTGCCATGTTCTCGCCCGAAACGAAGTGAAGGGCGTGAACATGCGGTGGCGTAAACATGCCCATCCCCAGGGGAAGGGCATGCCACCCACCATTTTGGATGTTACAGATGCTCCCACGACGATCCCGCCGTCGAACGAGCCGTTTTCGGACAACTCGCCCGATGGCATAAAATTAAACTTACACACAATACTTGACGCTATCCGGCCACAGGCACCTATGGAAAATACCGACAGCAGGTGTTAGGATATTAGGCAAGATGAAACGATTGATTACATTAACGCTTCTGGCGTCTCTGGCGTCAGTCGGATGCAAGTGGACGGGAACGTGGACGGGGACGGACTCGTCTCCAGGCCCACGCACGGTCGATCCCGAGACATCGCAGGAAGACCATTACAGCATCCTCCTGTCGGTGCACAACGACCCGGCCAACCACGTTCAGGACGCCGATTACTACAAAAAGGCGCTGACCGAAAAAATCGGCTGGCGCGACGTATTCGTCATTCACAAGGCCGGGCACAGCGAGGTATTCCGGGGGCAGTATCGCACTCCGAAAGATGCGGAAACGAACCTGAAAACCGCCAAGGAATATCGAGCAGCCAATGGCGTCGCCATTTTCGCCAAGGCCATGGTCGTGCCCCTTCCGGGTAAAGACATAGGCCCCGCGGAGTGGAACCTGAGCAGCGCCGCCGAATCGGCCTATTATAGTCTGCTGGTGGCGATCTTCCGGGACGACCCGGAAAACAATTACGTCGGGCGAAGACGATTCGCCGTCGATTACTGCCGCCAACTTAGAAAAGGCGGATATGAGGCTTATTTCTACCATGGGCCGACGGT
>CAYUYD010000270.1:0-3830 GCA_964449105.1 uncultured Planctomycetaceae bacterium
AGGAGACAACATCCGTTTTCTCGGTGTATGCCTCGATACGTCTCATGTCGCGTGCAATTTCGAGGTCCCGGTGGATGCACTCCAAACGCTTCGCAAAGCGGACGTGCCCGTGCCAAAGGTACAACTCTCCGCAGCCTTGTCGGTGAACGAGGGCGTGGACGCCCGAAATCTCCTCGCGCCCTTTGCAGACCCCGTGTACCTTCACCAGACGCGGGTACTTTCTCACGGACGGGTACTTCGATACCCCGACCTCCCCGACGCCTTTCGAGAGGCGCCCGATGGACAGTGGCGCGTTCACTTTCACGTCCCACTTCATTTTGAACAAAGCGGCTCAATTGGTTCGACCTCCGATCTGCTCTGCCGGCGTTTCTTTGACGAGTCCATCCGGAGGGAGCGGCACCTTGAAATTGAGACTTACACGTTCGACCTGCTCCCCGATCAGCACGAGAACGTAATCAGCTCGGTGGTATCGGAGTTCGAATGGGTCAACAAGGCGAGCGTTGGATGCTCTAGTTCACCGTCAGTGCCTTTGTAACGGCGGCGGACGGGCCGGCTTGCGGCGGGTGGATTTTACTTGGCTCAGGCCAGGCCGGACTGGATACGCTGGCTTCGGAGTATGAACTGCGTGGCTTTGCCGAGATGCTCGTCGCAGAGGTGGAAACGACTTATTGGGACTACGCCCTGGCCCAGAGGCAAATTGAAATCTACACGGATTCCCTGAAACTGGCCGAACAGCAAATGAAGGAAACCGAGGAAAGAATCCTGATTGGGAAACTGGCCGAAACCGAACTGGCCGCTGCCTAGGCCGAGGCGGCGCTGCGGAACGAAAACCTTATCAACGCCCGAAGCAATCTCGCCAGGATACGCCTGCGTCTGCTTCGGCTGACGAATCCGACATCCGGGCGGATGTGGGACCGGGGAATTGTACTTCAGGATCAGCCTGGCGTGCCGAAAGGCGAACTCGACGGCGTGGAAAAGCATGTGCTGCTCGCACTTCGAATGCGACCGGAGATGAACGAGGCGCGCCTGGCTGTGAAGCGAGGGGACCTGGAGATCGTCAAAACGAGAAACGGGCTTCTGCCCAAACTTGATCTGTTTGTTACGCTGGGAAAGACCGGGTACGCTGATTCCTTCGGTCGCTCGGTCCGCGACCTGGACGGCGACGGGTACGATGTGCTTGTCGGATTGGCGGGCGAATACCCGCTGGGCAATCGCGATGCCCGGGCCCAGAACCAACGGGCTGTCCTGACCCGTCAGCAGGTGTTCCGTGCGGTGGAGAACCTGTCGCAACTCGTCGAGGCGGATGTTCGAACCGCCTTCATCGAGGTTAACCGCACGCGGGAGCAGATATCGGCCACAAGTGCGACACGCAGGTTCCAGGCCGAAAAACTCCGGGCCGAAACCGAGAAGTTCCGCGTCGGGCGGTCAACCTCGCTGCTTGTGGCTCAAGCCCAGCGAGACCTGCTCTCCAGCCGGATAGCGGAAGTCGAGGCCGTGGTGAACTATCTCAAGGCGCTGGTCGAATTGTATCGGCTGGAGGGTTCGCTGCTGGAGCGGCGAGGCATCAGCGCACCCGGTCGGGAACCTGCTTGATTTTTGATTTTCGATTTTTGATTTTCGATTGGGGCCTACCAGCCTGCGGCGGGATGGTTTTTTCGTGAAATCAAAAATCCAAAATCGAAAATAAAAAAATCCGGTAATCCCTATAATCCCGCTATCTTTGTTTCCATAGCGGTCGGAGTTTATTTTGCCATTCAATGGTCATTAATCGACAACCTGCTTCCAACTGCCGGAGGAGACCTTCATTCCGTCAACAAAGATGTATCCTTCAGGCGCGTCTGTGTATATGGAAGGGTCGTGGATGATCTTATTGAAATCCTCGCAGGTTACCTGTCCCTCGCAGATGATTACGCCCTGAACACGGGCGGTGCTTTTCATCTTGAGCGTTCCTTTTATGTGAACCAGGCCTTGAATTTCGTTGGGATAGTTGTCCGACAGGTCGGCATCCCAGGCGCCCAGGTAAGGAGAGTATTGTGGATTGAAGTTGGCGTTGTTAGTAACTTCCGACAGGCCGAAAGATTTGCTCTGGAAATTCATCTCGACATTGCCTTCGACAATCAGAACAGGGTAATCGGATTTGTAATTGTGCAGGAAAACAGCATTGTCCAGAATCACCCTCTTGCCGGTCGCCCGGACCACCAGTGTCCCATTTATCCTCGTATTTCTAATCGTCAGGTCGTTTCCGCCGGTGTCGATGAAGTACAAGCCTTCAGGATTGGTCGCCCCCCACGGGTTGCTGCCGGGCGAGATGACTCGTTTGTCAATTATGCCCGTAAAAGGAATAACGGTGGCCTTGTTTTTGTAGGTGTCAAAAATGGCGGCATCGGGCATCTGTTTTGAGGGCGCAGGCACGGTCAGCGTTCCCGTAATAGTCCCGAAGTCTTCAATTGATGCGGCTTCGGCGTTTCCGTCGATGGTTCCGTCATTATCCAGTGTGCCGTTTGTCGATAGGGGGGCTCCGACGACGGTTATCATCTTTCCGCCGTTAATCTTCACCTTGTCCGATGCGTGGAGGCATGTATTCAGGGCCTTAAGAGGCTGGATATTCGGCGCGAGAGTCAACTGCACCTTATGCCTGGCCTGACCTTTAATCCCCGTGCCGGTCAGGATAACAGGATCATATTGTGAATCATTTAGATTTCCGTCATTAGGGTCCGTTACCTGCAAAGTGAACGTTCCGCCGCCTATCGTTCTTTCCGATATCCACGTTCCGTTCGGAAATATCTGCCGCCAATTGGGATTTTGTTGAATCAGGTATCTGCCGAGATCGACGGCGGATTGGGCGTGGTGCCGTGCGTCGGAAAGCTCGTTGGCGGCCTGCGCGGAGCGCCTTTGGATGCGAACCGCCCAGACAGCGGAAGTTCCGATGACGGTTACAAGCATCGCAGTTCCCAGCACCGCGACGTACACGCTGCCCCGACGATTGTTGCTGTTGTATGAGCGAAATGTTTTCATTTTTATCCGCCGAGGGAGTCGGGTACGGAGGTTTTAATCGCTACGAGCGAGCCGGTTTTCAGACCGGCGTGGGTAACTGTTACGGTAATCCGTTTGACGCCGGTCTCAATGGCTGATACTTCTTCCAGATTGGCCGGGTTGACCCACTGCACGCTCACGCTCCGCATAAAGCCGGTCGAATCTGAAATCACGGTTCCGTCCTTGTTTTGAGGCGGCGAGGCAGACCAGTTGTGGTAGTCGTCAACGTCGTCATAATTGCTTCTGGATGTGCTGATTTCGCTTGCCTCCCGGCCAAAGACGGGCGTGCTGTCAGGCTCCTTGTAATCTTGTTGAAGTATCTCATCCATGAGCGCCTGGGCCAGCAGTTTCCCGCGACTTTGTTGAGAATTCTTGTATTGTCCCAACCTCGACGCGCCGACTGTACCCAGTGCGGCCACCAGCATTACGCCGATGATAAGGATCGAGATGACCGCCTCGACAAGCGTGAAGGCCTTTTTGCCCGTGTCCGGCACATGGTCGTTGGGGGTCGGTATCGGCATTATTCGGTTATCTCCGGTTTATTCAGGATTTTTACGCCCGTGGACACACTCTCGCCTGCGCCCTCGCCGCCTGATAGTTTGACTCGGACGCCCCTGATGTAGTAGGTATTCTGAATATCCGGTTCACCGACTGTGGTAACTGTGCCGTAAACGCGAAACAGCATGGACTGTCCGCTCGGCGCCGTCCATAACACGCCCGCATTTGTCGTTTTGATAAGGTTGGTGCTTGAAGAGGAGAAGTCCTTATCCTGGATAAGAATCGCACATGCTTCGGTG
>CAYUYD010000271.1:0-3804 GCA_964449105.1 uncultured Planctomycetaceae bacterium
TGCGGCGGAAAAATATGGAGGGGTTACGCCTCGATTTACAGGCCGAACAAGCCAAACCCGCAGACCAGCGAAATGATGAAAAAATCCGACAACTCGCCGAGCAGATTGAACAAGAGGCAGATCGATTGGACAAGGATTTCCGCCCGCCCGACAAGCGGTCGATTCTCGGGCTGGGTCTGGACCACATGAGTTTCCGCACGCCGGATGGCGAGGCGATCCGCCTGGTAACTCCGGGCAGGCAGGCCGTCCTTACGCTCCTTCCGCTTGGTCGGGGGATGTCCACCACGATTTCGCCTAACACCGCCACCTTCACCGTCATCGACGACGTCAGGACCGACCTGTATATAATCGATTCCAACACGGTGTACCTGCCGTTCGAGACGCTCCAGGAACTGACGAACATGGGCGCGGAGTACTCTTTCGACAATCCCGCTGAAATAGCCATACCCGCCCGCTGCTCGCAGATTCAGATTAAGGTCAAGTCCGACTACGCCTCCGATTTGCAGCTGGTTCAGGTGCGGAAGAAGGTCAACGCGGCAATAAGGAAATTCGCACAAGCCCATCCGTCCCACGCAGGCCTGATGCCCGCGGAATCGCAGACCTGGCGGGAAAAACAGGAAAAATACATCGGCGTAATCGAGAAGCAGAGGACGCTGGTAACGATAATGTTCGGTATTATTTCTCTGGTTTCGGTGCTGATGATCTTCGCGATTTTCCACATGATCGTAACGCAGAAGATACGCGACATCGGCGTGATCCGCGCCGTCGGCGGATCGGCGACCGGAGTGGCGCAGATATTCCTCGGTTTCGGAGCGGCAACGGCCTTGGTGGGCGGGGCGATCGGACTGACCGGCGGGTATTTCTTCGTGCGATACATCAACGAAGTACAGGACTGGCTGACGGCGAAGTTCGGTTTCAGCGTCTGGGCGCGGGATGCGTACCTGTTCGACAAGATTCCCAATACGGTTGAGCCGCTGACTATGCTGTGGATTCTCTGTGGCGCGGTTGTCGCCGGTCTGGTCGGAGTGCTGCTGCCGGCGATCCAGGCGGCGAGAATGCAGCCGGTGGAGGCGCTGCGATATGAGTAAGCCGATTATCGACGCTCGCGGGCTGCACAAGTCCTACCGCATGGGCAGGGTGGACCTGCATGTGCTGCGCGATGTGAGTTTGTCGGTCAGCCCGGGCGAATTCGTCGCCGTCGTCGGCGCTTCGGGAAGCGGAAAGAGCACGCTTTTGCATATCCTGGGCCTGCTGGATGAACCGGACAAAGGCGGATTAGTCCTGGACGACAACGATGCGGCGAAACTCTCACGCCGTCGGCGGAACCGTATCCGCTGCCGAGACATCGGCTTCATCTTCCAGTTCTACCACCTGCTGGGCGAACTGAACGTCCTGGAGAACACGCTGCTGCCGGCGAAGGTGGACTGCTCTGCGATCGGCTGGATTGGGCGGCGCAGGCGAATCACGGCACATGCCTGTGAATTGCTCGAACGTCTTGGGCTGAAAGACCGTCTCCGGCATCGTCCTAAGGAACTTTCCGGCGGGGAGCGACAGCGGGTCGCCATCGCAAGGGCGCTGATAAATTCGCCGAAAATCCTCCTCGCCGACGAACCGACCGGAAACCTCGACAGCAAGTCGGGAAGGCGGATTATGGAACTGCTCAAGACGTTCAACAATGCCGGTCAGACCATCGTGATGGTAACGCACGATACGGACCTCGCAGCCTCGGCCACTCGCATCGTCCACCTCCGCGACGGGCGTTTGAAATAACGAATTCCGATTTTCAATTTCCAATTTCCAATTGATAAAAAAGAGCCGCTGAACATTCTTCCAATTGGAAATTGAAAATTGGAAATCGGAAATTGGACATTGAATCATTTACCCGACTTATCTGGACGATAGTCAGAGGAGGGGTTATATTTGCGCATTCGGTTTTTTAAGGCAGGAGAGGCGTGAAGGTTTGGATAAACGGCAAACTTCTGAACGAGGAAGAAGCATCTATATCCGTC
Source organism: uncultured Planctomycetaceae bacterium (assembly GCA_964449105.1). Taxonomy (GTDB): domain Bacteria; phylum Planctomycetota; class Phycisphaerae; order SM23-33; family SM23-33; genus JAUWNJ01. The sequence goes on from CAYUYD010000271.1 coordinate 2,010, forward strand.
TTTGACCACTGTCTGCTCTACGGCGACGGCGTCTTCGAGGGCATCCGCGTCTATAACGGAAAGATTTTTCAGTGTACCGCGCACCTGGACCGTCTCTTTGCCTCGGCCGAGGCCATTCGCCTGCCGGTGCCGCTGACGAAGCAGCAGATTTCCGATGCGATGGTCCAGACCGTCGCTGCCAACGGGATAACGGACGGATATATTCGCCTGGTCGTAACCAGAGGGCGTGGCACGCTGGGGCTGAACCCGTTTAAGTGCACCAATCCGATAGTATTCATCATCGCCGACCAGATCGCTCTGTATCCGCCTCATATGTACGAGACCGGTCTGGAGGTAATCATCGCCAAAACGCGGCGTATCTCGCCGGAGATGCTCTCGCCGTCGATCAAAAGTTGCAATTACCTCAACAATATTCTCGCCAGGATAGAGGCTATCGAAACCGGCGCAGCCGAAGCGATTATGCTCAACGCCGGGGGAACAATCGCCGAGGCGACCGGCGATAATGTTTTCATCGTCAGTGACGGAACGGTAATTACGCCGCCTCCGGAGGCCGGCGGTCTCAAAGGCATCACCCGGCAGGTCGTCATGGACCTGGGGCGAAACCTGGGCATCCGGCTGGAGGAGCGGACTGTTACCGTCGAGCAACTCTACAATGCCGACGAGTGCTTCCTTACCGGCTCAGCCGCCGAGGTAATCGCCGTTACGAAGGTTGATGAGCGCGTCATCGGTTCCGGACAAGCAGGGCCGATTACGACAAAACTCCTGGATGCCTTCAGGCGGTTCATCCGCGAGGAGTGCGAAAGCAAATAGCAGGGATGCAGGGGATACACGGGATAAAAATTAATAACAAAAAAAAACCGCTTGCCGGTATGTTTAAAAAATGATTGATCTGTTTTTATCCCTTGCATCCCCTGTATCCCTGCTTAATTTTTTTCGAGGTTTTGTTGTGTCGGCATCGCTTTCAATCGTCGTTCCCATCTGCAACGAGCGCGACACATGGCGGGAGGTTCTTGCCCGCCTCGATGCCGTTGACCTCGGCGGGATCGGACGCCGGATTATCCTCGTCGATGACGGCTCTACTGATGGAACCGCGGAGCAGCTGCGGGCGTTCGCCGCCGACAGGCCTGAGGTCGTCGTGAAATTCCATCCGCACAACCTTGGAAAGGGCGCCGCCCTTCGGACCGGTTTTGCCGCGGCGACGGGCGATTTCGTCGTCGTGCAGGACGCGGACCTGGAATATGACCCATCCGACCTTCCGGTGCTGCTGGAACCGCTGCTGGCGGGGCAGGCCGACGTGGTCTATGGCACCCGGTTCACCGCAGGACGGTCCGGGGCAAGGTTGAGCAACTACCTTGCCAACAGGTTCCTGACGTGGTTGAGCAATCGCACCACGGGTCTGGGGCTGGCGGACATGGAAACCTGTTACAAGATGTTCCGGCGGGAAGTGCTGGAGCGGATTGTTCTTTGCGAGGACCGTTTCGGCTTCGAACCGGAAATTACCGCCAAAATCGCCTCGCTCGGCGTGCGTGTCTGCCAGAGGCCTATCAGTTATTCGCCGCGGACCGCCCGCGAGGGCAAGAAGATAGGCCTGACCGACGGGATTGAGGCGATCCGGTGTATTTTCAGGTACCGTCCGTCAAGGCCTTGAGAAACTCATTGCGGAACCCGGTCTCCCCGATCATTCCTTCCTGTTTGTGGAATTTCTCGCCGTCCGGGGCTATCAGCAGCATAGTCGGCGTATTCGTAACACCGTACTTTTTCGCCCATCCTGCCGAGCGGTCCAGGCGGATCTCGA
>CAYUYD010000272.1:0-3791 GCA_964449105.1 uncultured Planctomycetaceae bacterium
GCCAGTTGGGCAGAGTCAATTATCCGCGCATCCCGCCTGATTGACTCCAATCGCCCGACGCCCCCGTCGGCGTATTCGCCGGCCTTCACCTCGTTATCCAGCATCCAGCGCGAGACGTCCTCGCCGTACTCGGCTGGGTACGCCAGGCCTACGACGAACGGCAGGCGCGGACCCGTCGTAGGGCGGGCCAACTGGCCCGCGGAACGTCCGCGGTCGCATTCGGTGGGCCGGTTGGCCCACCCTACAAATTCGCCCAGCAGCAGTTGCGCCCGGCAAGGCAGGTGGCCGTCGGCCAGGCTGTGAATCTCGTCATATTCCCTGCGGGCGGTTTCCAAATCCCTGCTGTAGAAGAACAAGCCCGTCTCCAACTGGAATTTTTGGTGCAGTACACCAGTTAATTCCATCGTCCCGTCAGGTTTGGCTGCGTGGATGCGATAAAGTTTTACATGGGCATATTTCCCCGATTCCAGCAGCATCGCTACTTCCTCGGCTGTGTATCCGACGGCGCAGGCGTCGCCTGCCCTGAGCGAAGTCGAAGGGCCGAAATCGACTACGTACAGGCCGGTGTAACGGTCGGGATGTTCCAATGTGGGTAGTTTCATTTTTTAAAAGCATTCAGCGGTCAGTATTTTTTCTTCTTCTTTTGCTGATTGCTGAATGCTGAACGCTTTTTCATTCCAAAACTATTTTACCGAATCTTCGTTTTCCGACGCGGAGAATCTGTCCGTTCTGCGGGTCCACAACGGCTTCGACGTCGGTGATTTTGTCGCCGTCGATACTGACGGCGCTTTGTGAGATAAGTCTGCGCGCCTCGCCGTTGCTTTTGGCGAAGCCGGCCTGGACTATGAGGCCGACGATGCCGATCTTCCCTGGCGGGATGGCAACATCCGGCATTTCGCTGGGCGTCTGCCCTGCGGAAAATACCCGGTCGAACTCGGCGGCAGCGGCGGCGGCGGTGGGCTGGCCGTAATAGCGACCGACAATCGCCCGCCCCAGGGCGGCTTTGGCTTCGCGGGGGTGGGTCTTTTCGCTATCGACCAGTTCGGCGATTCGCTCGACCGGAAGGTCGGTCAGCAGGGTGTAATAGTTCTCCATCAGCGTATCGGGGATTGACATAACCTTTCCGAACATGTCGTTGGGCAGGTCGGTTACGCCGATGTAGTTGCCCTTTGACTTGCTCATTTTTTCGACGCCGTCAAGCCCCACCAGCAGCGGCATGACAAGAACAATCTGCGCCGGTTGGTCATAGGCGCGCTGAATGTCGCGCCCGACGAGGCAGTTGAACGTCTGGTCGGTTCCGCCCAGTTCGACGTCCGACTCGACTACCACTGAATCGTAACCCTGGACGACGGGATAGAGAAATTCGTGCAGGAAGACGTCCTGGTCGGCGGCGAGGCGCTTTTTGAAACTTTCACGCTGGAGCATCTGCGCGACGGTCTTCTTGGCCGTCAACTGGATGATGTCCATCATGGTCAGTTTTCCCAGCCATTCGCTGTTGTACCGGATTTCCAGTTTGCCGCTGGAGGCATCGAGGATTTTCCCTGCCTGCTGGAAGTATGTCGTGGCATTGGTCTGAATCTGTTCGGGCGTGAGCGTCGGGCGGATGGCGTTCTGGCCCGACGGGTCGCCGATGCGTGCGGTGTAGTCGCCGATAATCAGCACAGCCTTGTGGCCCAGGTCCTGAAACTGCCGCATCTTGCCAAGGACGACCGAGTGTCCCAGGTGGATATCCGGGGCGGTCGGGTCCATGCCGAGTTTGATGCGAAGCGGTTTGGTCGCCTCGGTCAGACGGCGCCGGAGTTCGTCGGCTGTATAAACGGCATCGACGCCTCGGAGGAGCAGTTCCATCTGCTCGGTAATGTTCGGTTGTTTATCATCAGGCATAGCGGGTAAGTCTAGCGTACCGGGAAGGTGTTTTCAAACCGTAACTGTTCATCCATTTGCAATGATCGCAGAAGAGAAGAGCGAGTCATGTATTCGGCATTCGGCATTCGGCATTGGGCATCAGGCATTGGTAGCCGAGGGTCGTTGCGCGTTGACGCCTTTATAATTCTGATATTTTATTGAATCGTTGAATTAAACAGAAAAAACTTTCACAAACCCAGTGCTGCCAATGCCGAATGACTAATGCCCAATGCCAATTACTTCTCGTGCGACTCGGCCTTTTCTTGAAGCATGAGGCTGAACTCTTACTTCAAACCCTTGCTACATTTGGTATCCGGGCGTTACTATGATGCCTATGCAAACCATCGCAAAAATGAAATTTTCGTGTTTATTATTTATTGCGGTCATTATTCCGATTCTGCTCCTAGCCGGTTGCGGGCAGTTACCGCCGCATCCCCCGCAGACCGTGGTGGAGTTTGTACAGCATCAGCGTGCGGGCAATCAGGATTTCCCGCCTAACACGATCGCCCTTCACAACGCTCACAGGGCGCTGGACGACAGTCTGACCGCCGATGAGCGTCTCGAATCGCTGCGTGTGCTGGAACGTGTGGACGTAGCCGGCGAGCAGACCTATCCGACGCTGGCAATAGTCCTTACCCAGCACCAGACGCCGCCGATCGTCCGACAGCGAGTCCTGGCCTTCCTGGCGGAGCGGAACTGCCCGGGCCTGGCCGAGCATATAGCCAACGTCCTCCCACAGGCTGACGACCCGCAGTTGCGCTCGGCGCTGCTGGAATGGCTCCAGAAGCATCCTGCCGACGTCCCGCTGGCTTCACTGGTGAAATTATGGGCGGCCGAAAAGCCCATCAGCGATGCAAGCGAAACTCGCTACCGACAATTGGTCGAACGGACATCGGGGCAACCCTGGCCTGACGCGCTGCTGGAGGGCCTGAACACGAGGAACTTCTTCGCTCGTGGTTCAGCCATTGAGATCCTGGCGTCCCGGCTGGGGGCAGAGCCTTTGCGACAAAGGATTTCCGCGCTCAGCCCCAACACGCAGGCTGTCGGCGTATTGAAATATTTTTCGGAGCATTTCGAGTACGTGCCTAAAACTCGGCAGGAACTGCTGTCGGTTGTGATGCTGCACCGCAAGGGCGAGGCGAGTCTAGCGCCGGCTGAACGCTTGGTGAATCGGTGGCGAAAGGAGTACGACTATCGTTTCGGTATCCGCGACTTTCATCTTGTAAGCCGACTGGCTGCCGACCCGCTTCGCAAGCCGATGTCCCGCGCGCAAATGATACTTGAGATTTCTCATGGCGTCACAAAACGGCATGAAGCCCGAAGCAAACCTCTTTTCCGCAGAGGAAGGCTTGTCGATTTCGCCTCGCAGACCGAAAGCCTCTCGGTAGCCGACCTGTGGAACCTGGCGCTCATCGGCGAGATGCTCGACAAGCCTCGTTTTCGGCAGATGTTGAGGGTAACGGCCCGGCAGGACATGGCTGACCGGCTCAGCCAGTGCGGGGGGCTGATAATGTACGAACAGGGCCGGGCGGCGGCGAAATTATATCTCCCAGCCGAAAAGCGAGGCGACGATCAGTACGTCCCGACCCAGCAGATGCTGGAGGATACACTCGACAGTCTGTGCTACTTCGTCGGGCACTTCAGCAAGGCGGCAGAAGACGCCTCCCGTATCGGTCCGGGTGAAAAAGAACTGGCCTTTGCCGCAAATTACAACATCTGCGGCGTGGTATTCACGACTATCATCGGCGGAAAGTTAAACGTAACCTACTTCACCCCCGAAGGAATCGTCGTCGATCTGGGAAACTTCGGGGAGTAGTTACTCCGCAACACCTTTATCGCCGGGTTGACCGCCTCCGCCCGGACCCATCTTTTGCCGGATTTTCGTC
>CAYUYD010000273.1:0-3765 GCA_964449105.1 uncultured Planctomycetaceae bacterium
CAGAGGCACAGAGGGCGCAGAGAAGTGATTTTCTAAAAACAAAGAGCAACTCTGCACTCTCTGCGGCCCAAGAGGAGTATCATTATCAGACGCTTTCTGCTGAAGGAATCAATTCGGTGAAGATTGCAATTGCAAGCGGCAAGGGCGGAACGGGCAAGACGACGGTTGCCACGAACCTGGCCTACGTGGCCTCGCGCAACGGTCGAAGCGTGGTCTATCTCGATTGCGATGTCGAGGAGCCGAACGGCCACATCTTCCTGAAACCGGAAATCACCGACAGCAAGCCGATCGGCAATCTGATTCCAAAAGTTGACGAGGCGAAATGCACTCATTGCGGCAAGTGCGGCCAGATCTGCCGGTACAGCGCGATTGTCTGTGTCGGCGAGAAAGTGCTGGTCTATCCCGAACTCTGCCACGCTTGTGGCGGCTGTATGCTGGTTTGTCAGACCGGCGCGATTACCGAAGTCCGGCGCGAAATGGGCAAGTTGGAGACGGGCCGGTCCGGTCCAATCGGATTCGTGCAGGGTTTGCTGAATATCGGCGAGGCGATGAGCCCGCCGCTGATTAAAGAGGTAAAGGCGGCTGCTCCCCCCGATGCCGACCTGGTGATCGTCGATGCCCCGCCGGGCACTTCCTGCCCGGTCATTGAAAGCGTCAGGGGTTCGGATTTTGTGCTCCTTGTTACCGAGCCGACGCCCTTCGGCCTGAACGATTTGAAACTGGCGATCGATATGCTGCGAATGCTCGAATTGCCTTTCGGCGTGGTAATCAACCGCTCCGACGTCGGCGACGACGAGGTCCGGACATATTGCCGGCGACAGGACATAGCGATTCTCGAAGAGATACCCGACGACCGCAGAGTCGCCGAAGCCTATTCACAAGGCGTCCTTGCCTGTGAGGCGTTACCTGAATACCCTCAACGGTTTGAGAGGCTTCTGAAGCGAATCAGTGTCGCAGCAGGAGAATAAAGTATGCCGATTTTTGAATATCAATGTAAAAAGTGCGGGCACGTAACGAGTTTTCTGGAAAAGGCCGGCAGCAGAAAGGCCCACGCGTGCGAGAAGTGCGGGTCCGGCAGGACCGAGAAGGTCTTCTCGGCCTTCGCCGCAAAGTCCGGCGGCCCTTCCTCAAGTAGTTCGAGTTGCCCGACGGGGACATGCCCGCTTTCGTAGAAGAAAAATAGCAGGATTTCGGGGATTATAGGATTATAAGGATTGAAATAAATTAAAATCCCTATAATCCCGTAATCCCTATAATCCCGCTATCTTTCTTTACGAAAGTGTAATCAACCTATGAAAGAACTGGTCGTTATCAGCGGTAAGGGCGGGACGGGAAAGACGTCTATTGTCGCATCGTTCGCCGCCCTGGCTGATAAGGCAGTGCTGGCGGATTGCGACGTGGACGCCGCCGACCTGCATTTAGTTCTCGAACCGACCGTCGTTAAGCGGGAAAAGTTCTCCGGCGGATCACGCGCGAGGATCAAACCCGGCCATTGCACTGCGTGCGGCAAATGCGAAGAGATATGCCGCTTTGACGCGATTTACTTCGACGGACCCGGCAATGGGAAGGTGGACAAGACATATCGTATTGATCCGATAGCCTGCGAAGGCTGCGGAGTATGCGCCTGGTTCTGCGCCGAGAATGCCATCGAGTTCGGTCCCGTGATCAACGGCGAGTGGTTCATATCCAATACCCGCTGCGGACCGATGGTTCACGCCAAACTCGGCGTGGCCGAGGAAAACTCCGGAAAACTCGTCAGCATCGTCCGCACGGAAGCGAAGAAAATCGCCGATGAGCGGAAACTGGACCTGGTTATCATCGACGGTGCGCCGGGCATTGGCTGTCCGGTCATCGCGTCAATCACCGGCGCCGACCTTGTGTTGGTTGTAACCGAGCCAACGCTCAGCGGCCTGCACGATCTTCAGCGAGTAGCCGACCTGACAAAGCACTTCGGCATCGAAACACTCGTATGCATTAACAAGTGTGATTTGAATGAGGAGGTTGCTTCGCAGATTGAGACCCAGGTCCTTCAGCGTGGCCTGAAACTAGCCGGCAAAGTCCGCTACGACCGCGCGGTGACCGAGGCGCAGATCAGGAAGATTTCAGTCGTCGAATACTCACGTAACGGAATCGCAGGCGATATTAGAAACTTGTGGGCCAATGTTCGGGCCTCATTAAATGTGAGCGGCGCACAATAGGGAAAAACGAACAAATGAGTATGGAACAACATTGTTCACAAACATCGCCCACGGACGAAGTTGATCGCCGGACGGAAGAGTTGCTGCTTCGCAGGAAGATGCGGGACATCGGGCTAAAACTGCTGGTTCTTTCGGGCAAGGGCGGCGTCGGCAAGAGCACCATCGCGGCGAATCTTGCATTTGCCCTTGCCGCTGCCGGCAAGCAGGTCGGCCTGCTGGACGTGGACGTTCACGGGCCCAGCATCCCGCGCCTGACCGGCCTGGAAGGTCAGCGCGTCACAGTGGACGCAGATGGTATCCGCCCATTGACCGTTGCTGAAAATCTGAAGGTAATGTCGGTCGCTTTCCTGTTGGACGACGAAAGCCAGGCGGTGATCTGGCGAGGCCCGATAAAGCATTCAGTCATCCGGCAATTACTGGCCGATACGAACTGGGGCGAATTGGACTACCTGATAATCGACGCGCCGCCCGGAACGGGGGACGAACCGCTTTCCGTCGCCAAACTGGTCGGCGAGAACGCCTCTGCCGTCCTGGTTACCACCCCGCAGCAGATTGCCATCGACGATGTACGCCGCTGTATCACTTTTTGTAAGAAGGTGTCCCTGCCCATCGCGGGGATAATCGAGAATATGGCCGGACTTCTCTGCCCGCACTGCAATAAGCGAATCGACCTGTTCGGTGCGGATGGGGGCAGGAAGTTAGCGGATGACGCCGGTCTCCCCTTGTTGGGCAGCATTCCACTGGACCCCGCGATTGTTACAGGAAGTGATCGGGGACTTGCATTAGCCGATTCGGAAACCGGCGAGACGACCCGCCGGGTCTTTTCTGGAATTGTGCAGACCTTGCTGAAAAACGAAGGCTGCGAGAAAAAAACAATACAGCAACAGGAGAAAAACAAGATGAAAATTGCGATTCCACTGGCGTCGGGAAAGCTCTGCATGCACTTTGGTCACTGCGAGCAATTTGCTCTGCTCGACATAGATGTCGGCAGCAAAACGATCACGCATAAGCAACTCCTTACTCCGCCGCCTCACGAGCCGGGCTTGTTGCCGCGATGGCTTGGCGAGCAAGGCGCCACCCGGATTATCGCCGGCGGCATGGGGCAACGCGCCCGGCAATTATTCCTGCAACAGGGTATCGAAGTAACCGTCGGCGCGCCGGCGGAAGAACCGGAAATACTGGCTCAGGCGTATCTGGAAGGCACATTGGATACGGGCGAGAACCTCTGCGACCACTGATGCGCCTGTGCGAAGCTTCGCACACCATTCAGGCAAGCAAGGCCGGTTTCTGACCGCTGACCGCTAACTACTGCATTGCAGACTTATCGCTGGGGGATTACTATAATGCCGTCTCTCCGGGTGGCACGGTCAAGTTGGAGCGAAGCGGAAACTTGGCCGTGGTATGTGCATATGAGGACGTCACGGCCAAGCTTCACTTCGTTTCGCTTGACCGTGCCACCCCACCCGGGTCGGTCATAGGGAGTTAGTCAAATGAAGCGGACCTTTAATGTGGTAAAGATTTCGGCAGCGGCGGCGGTTTTGATACTGGGCTTATGGCGACCTTCGTT
>CAYUYD010000274.1:0-3764 GCA_964449105.1 uncultured Planctomycetaceae bacterium
GCATAGAATAGTGCGTATTCATGGCACGTGGCGAAGTGGGTATTTGTCGTCCGTCCTCGCGGGTTACTCTGAATGACAATAGTACCCACATAGTTTTCTCTGTCGAATATCTCATCGCATAATAGTTTGAGGTGTGCATATTCATAATCATCTATCGTAACAACCACAACTCCATCGTCCCTCAGTAAATCTTTCGCGACCTCTAGGCGGTTTTTCATAAACGTAAGCCATGTCGAGTGATTGAAATTGTTGTTATAGCCAAAAGTGTTGCTGTCTCCTTCAGTGTTATACGGCGGGTCAATGTAAATCAGTTTAACTTGCCCGCGAAACTGCGTCTTGAGCGTGTGCAAGGCAAGCAGATTATTGCCTTTGAGAATCAGGTTTTCACGGATAATGCCGTTCCCATCGCGCTTGAAATCTTTCACGGTCTGTTTGCCTTTGGCAGTGTAACGGGTGAAGTTGGTCAGAACCTTGGGATCGAGAAGGCGGTTGATTTCATCCTCCGCCAGCAATTCATTGAAGAAAATCTCATGGCGTTTTTCTTCTTCCTTCGTCTGCCCGCCTTCCAACACCGTGTCTTTGTACGGCCACGCCAGCGCCACGTCGCCGCGCTCACGCAAATACCTTCCGCCAGTCGTCAGTCCGATACGGTTGCGAAAGCGGGTGTACGAGTTGTCGAGGAAATTCTTTTGTGAAATGTATTCGATAAACGTGTTGAGGTTGAACACCCAATGCCCGGCGATTTCGTCAAAGAACTTGGCTTTGATTTCCTTGTCGGAAAGCAACAGCTTGACGAGAGCATGGTCAATTTTCCACGCGCTGTCTTGGACGGCAGCGATGACCAATTCGCCCGCATCGTCTACGAACCGCGCATCTGCCTTAAGCAGTTTTACCAATCGCTCGGTGAAGTTAATCCCCATAATCATCCTCGTAAATAGTTGGAATTAAAGGGTCCAGGGGTATTCCCCAAGGCAACCATGCGATTATCCTAACGGAACCTTCTCGCGGCTGCAAACCTGCATCGCTAAAAGCGGTGGGGCGGTGTAGAATAGTCTGTATTCATGGACACGATTACACAGGGTCTTCTTGGCGCGGTAACTGCCCAGCTGGGCTTTCGCGAGCGGATCGGGCGCGATGCCTCGTGGGTCGCTGCGGCGACGGCTGTCGCGGCTGACCTGGACGTTTTCATAAGGCCTGTGATGAACCTGGCGGGTATTGAGGACAACGGCCTGGCCATGATGTACCATCACCGGGGGCTCAGCCATTCGCTGCTGATGGTGCCGCTTATCGCCGCAGCCGCCGCAGGCCTGTGGTGGTCGATCAGGCGGAAATGGGCGGGGCGTCAGGCCGCCAGAGCCGAACGCGACGGGTCAGGCCTGTCCCACGGGGAAGACCCGCCGCGCAAAACCCGGCGCGTGCCGGCGTTTTGGCTGTTGTACGCCTGCTGTTTCGTCGCGGCATTGTCGCATCCGCTGCTGGACTGGTGCACTTCCTACGGAACGCAGATGCTCTCGCCGATTACGAACACGCGATACGCCATTGACGCCATACCCATTATCGACATTTTCTACACACCCGCATTGATTCTGACGCTGCTGGCCTGCCGGCTGGTTCGCTGGTTCAGGGCGGGGGCCGGTCGGGCGGCGATTATTGTCAGCATTACCGGCTTCGTCCTTTCTACCGGATATATAGCCGTCGGAGCAGCAATCGGCTGGACACTTCGCGCACAGGCTGGAAGAATCCTTAAAACCGATGACACTCGGGCCTATCCGATGCTCGGGACGATTCTTCTGTGGCGCATCACCGCCGAGGATTCGGATGCCTGGTACGTCGCCGGTCATAACGTCATTTTCAGCAGCCCGCTGGAAAAAAGCCGATTCACCCGCATCGCCAAGGTTAACAACGAATGGGTCCGCCGCGCCCGCCGGCTTGAGGAGGCCGGGACCTACGAGTGGTTTGCGATGGGGCAGATACGCGCCGCCTACAGCCGACGGGACGGTTTGCACTTCGTCGAGTTCCACGACATGCGATATGGTGCGACAACCGGCGGCGGCGACAGCATGTGGCCGATGCTGGTAACATTCGACGAAACCGGCCAGGTGCTGAACGCCTCCCGCCGGTCTTCGCACCGACGCGCCGACAGAGGCGAACTCATCAGGCGCATGTGGCGCGATACGTGGAACCCTTAGAAAGCCATGAAAAAAAATATTTACTTGTGCTGCGTTGTGCGGCAATTCGGAAGAATTTCCGAATAATATTGTTGCGGAGACGCGGGAAGGTATAACATTGGTGGAAAAGGGCCTGTTGCGGGGCCTATCTATCGTTGAAAGGGAACAAAAAATGGAAATGCACGGGCAACAATGGAGTCTGGCGAGTCTGGCGGTGATCGTGATCTTCCTGTTGATCGGGTGCGCGGCCCGGCAAGCGACATTCGCTGCAACGGAAGACATGGGCAACGGCTTTCTGTATCATGGAGTAGCCACGCCTGTCAGCAACCACCGCGGCACTGTCGCCACCGTGGACGGGAAAGGCCGGAATGTGGTGCTGATCTGGCTATTCGACCACCGTGGGGGTTATGCGCTTCTGATGATCGACGCCGAAACCGGAAAGAGTAAGCAGATTCCTATGCCCTTCCCGACAGGGAAGCACTGCCCATACGCGTCGATTCTCTCAAGCCGCAACAAGTTCTATACGCATTTCAACAATTATTTTGTCGAGTTCGACCCGGCAAAGCAGGAGTTCACCTTCTGCCGGGAGACCGAGCCGCTTGGACCAGTGGCGGACCTGTCAATGGCCATGACTGAGGATGACAATGGCGTCATCTGGTCGGCCACATACCCGTACAGCGGCGTTGTGTCATTCAACCCCAAGACACGCCAGTTCAAGGATTATAGGAGTATCCATAAGGAAAACTGGTATCAGTATCCGCGCCATATCCTTGTTGACGACACGGGATGGGTCTATCTCGGGATCGGTTCGACAGCCAGCCAGGTCGTCGCTTTTAATCCTGATACAGGCAAGGCCATGCCGATGCTCCCTGAGAACGAACGCCGCAATGGAATTGCGTATCTCTACCGCGACATGAACGGTAAAGTCTATGGTCTTCCCATCAGTGGAGCCAAGGACAGTTGGTACGAATTCTATAAGGGCCAAGCAAAGAAGATAGGGAAACTGGAGCAGCAAAAGCCCAAGCCTTTTATCTCCGGGCATCAGGGCCTGTTCCACCGCGAGTTTCCGGACGGAAAGAAAATCTCAGTCTGTGATCTGGTGAATCGCACTCTTGTCGTGGAAGATCCGAAGACAGGGCAAACCGAAAAGATGAAGTTCGATTACACCAGCGATGGTTCGAATATCATGGGGCTTGCGGCTGCACCGGACGGTACGATCTGCGGTGGAACAATGTTTCCCATGCGATTCTTCAGTTACAATCCGAAGATGGATGAGTGGACAAACCGTGAAAGTTTCGGCCAGTGGAATACCGTAGCTCGGCAGGGCGACCGGTTTTTTGTCGGCGGCTATACCGGCGGATTCCTCCTGGAGTGGGACCCCTCGCAAAAATGGGCGCCGACTGAGGAGGGCAACGCGGAATCCAACCCGCTGTTCCTTACCCAGTGCAAGCCTGATATCGGCCGACCGCATGATCTCCTGGCACACCCTGACGGGAGGACCATTATACTCGCCGGAACACCCGCCTACGGCTGCACCGGCGGCGGCCTGCTGTTTTGGGACCGGAAGACACAGACCGCGACGCTGCTCAAGCACAC
>CAYUYD010000275.1:0-3752 GCA_964449105.1 uncultured Planctomycetaceae bacterium
CAGTATCCCGTGCGGGAAGCGGGTTATTTTGCTTCGGTGGCTTCCCGTTTTGCTGCTGCGAGCGCTCGCAGGGTTCCCATTTTCTGACGGACTTCCTGCGCCATCCTGCTGTTGGGGTATTCGCCGATGATTTGCCGACCTATGGCGATAGCGCCGGTCCAGTCCTGGTCTGTAACACGAACGGCAAACTGCACGCCGAAATTGTGAAGTTTGGCCTTGAATACGCCGCGGGCGGATTCTTCCATCGCCGCCGCTTCCTGCGGCGTGAGATATTTATCCAATTCGTGCAGCAGTTCTATGGAGCGGTCAACATCTCCGCTTCTGACGGCCTGGCCGTAATCGCCGAGCAGGTCTCGCTTGTGTTTTATGCGTGCATCGTTGAGGAGTTGCGGTAGTGCGGCGATTTTGGGGTTGTTCGGCAGCAGTTGGGTCAGCCGGACGGTCTGGCGTGAAGCACCGGCCCAGTTGCGGGACTCGATGAGTTTGCCGATCCGCCCCAGGGCTGCATCGACCTTCTGCTCGACCGTCGTAGCCCTGGCATTGACGATCTCCTTGCGCATCTGCTCGACCTGCTCGGTGTGCCCGAATCGTTTCTCAATGTCGGTTACGAGTTTTTCCGCTCCGGCGTAGTTCTGACCGATAAGGTGCTCGTGGAGAAGTTCATTCATCGCCTCGATTTCGTACTGTCGGAACAGCAGGCTCTTGGCGGCATCGGACATCTGCGACAGTTCAACCAGTCGGCGGCTGGATTCGTGCAACGCTTCCAGAAGGCTTTCGATGCGTTTGAGATGGTCGGCGAGCGGTTTGACGGAGTACTCGCTGCTGACGACGGCCTCGACCAGGCCTCGAAATACAAACACCAGTGCCGCCGCCGATACCGTAACCAACAGCGACAAGATCCATATCGGTAGCCGGTCGGTAACAAACTCGCCGGTGAGCGCAAAACTTGCGTATGCAACCGTCGCTACAAAACCCATGCCCAGAAGCGCCAGCGTAATGAGCGACCAGATTCTCACCAGTGTCAGGACCCACTTGAACCGGCTGTTACTGGCAGGCATCGAAATGCTCCTTCATCATCGACTGTGGTTGATTGCACAGAAGTGTCGCCTGTTACTACTCTAATGTCAATTCTAGTATCAGCGAACCACAAAGTCAAATCCGGCAAGGATTAACCAAACCTTGACTTGCGTGCGAGGGGCATCTAGATTGCCTTGCCTGCATCGAATCTGAACGAACAGAACAGGAGCGTAATCGTGGGATATAACTGCGTAGTCTGTGTCAAACAGGTGCCCGATACGAAGCGGATAACGGGCGAAGCGATGACCGAAGAGGGCACGGTCAACCGTGCCGCCCTTCCTGCCATCTTCAATCCCGAAGACCTCAACGCGCTTGAACAGGCCCTGGCTGTCCGCGACGCACACGGCGGAACGGTAACGCTGATTACGATGGGCCTGCCGGCGGCATCGGAAGTCCTTCGCGAGGGACTTTATCGCGGCTCCGACAGGGCGATACTGATTACCGACCGGCGTGCGGCTGCATCCGATACGCTGGCGACCAGTTACATACTCTCCTGCGCGGTGGGGAAACTCGCCCCTGACATCGTATTCTGCGGCAGGCAGGCAATCGACGGCGACACCGCACAGGTCGGACCGCAACTGGCGGAAAAACTCCAAATGACACAGATTACTTACATGGAGGAACTCATCTCGCTGGAGAAGCGGACAATTCGCGTCCGCCGGAACATCGGAAACGGATACGAAGTGGTCCAGGCAGAACTTCCCGTGCTCCTTACGGTCATGGACACAGCCAACCAGCCGCGTCCGCCGGCGGCGAAGAAGATGATGAAGTTCAAAAAAGCGATGTCTCGCGCCGAGGTCCAGGGCCGGGCGGAGCATCTGCTCGAAGGTGACTACGAAAACTACACAGCCGAACTGAAAGCCGGCGAAGTGGATAAATACTGTGAAAAACTGAGAGAAAAGGGCCTGCTCATCGAGCAGTGGGACCTCGACGACGTAAAGGCAGACCTGTCCTGGTGCGGTATGAAAGGCAGCCCGACCAAGGTACACCGAATCCAGTCCGTTGTCCTGACCGGCGGACAGCATAAGCAGATTGCCCCGACCGATAAAGGTGTCGCTACGCTGGTAGCGGAATTAATTGAAGAACACACCATTGGTTAAAAATGTCTAATGACCAATGTCTAATGTCTAATGAATGTCTAATGACTAATGTCCAAAAAAACAGGTATGGTATTTTCCGGGTGCGTTGCGAATATTTTTCGGCACTTAGTCATTAGGAATTAGTCATTGATTGGTCATTGGTCATTAGACATTAGACATTATGGAGCATGATGCGAATGATCGACGTAAATCGAAACGGCGAGGTTTGGATTTTCGCGGAGGCCGAGGATGGGAAACTCTCCGACGTTCCGCTGGAGTTGATGAGCAAGGGCCAATCGCTGGCTGGGAAACTGTCCGTCCCGCTGGCGGCAGTGCTTGCCGGAAAAGGCGTCCGAGGATTGGCCGATAAACTCATCGCACACGGCGCCGACAAGGTTTATCTGGTAGAGCATGAGTTGCTTAATCATTACCAGACCGCCGGTTACGCAAAGGTTATCTGTAACCTGATAAGCGAGCACAAGCCGCAAATAGTCATGTACGGCGCGACGCCCATCGGGCGGGACCTCGCCCCGTCGGTAGCCAGCGCAATGAAATGCGGCCTGACCGCCGACTGCACCGACCTTCAGATCGGCGACCATACCGAACCGGTCAGCAAAACCGAACATAAGAACCTGCTCTTCCAGATACGCCCTGCCTTCGGGGGCAACATCATCGCCACGATTGTCAACTACGACCGCTGGCCTCAGATGGCGACCGTTCGCGAGGGCGTCATGCCGATGACGGAGGCCGACAATAGCAGGACCGGCGAGATTGTCGATTGCGATGCGGGCCTGGATGGATTCGCCCTTCCGCTTCAGATAATCGAATCGCAGCGGCGCGAAAAGGCAGTCAACCTCAAGGCCGCTCGTATCATCGTCGCCGGCGGGGCGGGCGTCGGAAGCAAAGAGAATTTCAAACTCATCTGGGACCTTGCCGGTTGCCTGGGAGCGGCTGTCGGCGGGTCGCGAGCAGCCGTCGATCTGGGCTACATCGACCACGACCACCAGGTCGGACAGACCGGAACGACCGTTCGACCGGCTTTGTACATCGCCTGCGGCATAAGCGGGGCGGTTCAGCATCGCGCCGGAATGGCTGAATCGGCGAAAATCATAGCGATAAACAACGACAAAGACGCCCCCATCTTCGGCGTCGCCCACTACGGAATCGTCGGCGACATCACCAATGTCCTCCCGAAGATGATCAAGGCCGTCCGCACGGGGGCCAAGGTCGAGAAATTGGCGGCGGGGGCATGAATCGATGCGATTGAATGCAATCATATTGGAAACGGTAATCGGGTTTATTTGTTCTGTGGTCGGTTTTTTTGTCATGGCGGTCATGACTGCGTTCATTCCATACCAAACATGGCCCCAGTTTTTCGGAAGCGACAAAACCGCTGGAGTTGTTGGCATGATTTTTGGCGCTCCGCTGTTTTGCGCCGGAAGTATATGCGTAGCCGACGGAATCCTGCACGGATTCAGGCGGTTTACGATTCTGGGCTTGTTTCTCGCGTTCTTGGTTTTCGCCGCGGGAATGTTCTCTGCCTTATTGTTTGATCTGTTTAGAAGCAACTTGCATGCCTTGCTGGCGGCGCTTGTG
>CAYUYD010000276.1:0-3662 GCA_964449105.1 uncultured Planctomycetaceae bacterium
CCTGGTGCTTGGTGCCTGGTGCCTGGTGCCTGGTGGCTGGTGCCTGGTGCCTGGTGCCTGTTTCCAAAAAGAAACCCCGACACCTCGTAGGGCGCCGGGGCTTCGTGATTCTCTGGTTGAGGATTTTTTTACCGCTTGGAGAACTGGAAGCGTTTTCGCGCGCCCTTCTGCCCGTATTTTTTGCGTTCTTTCATGCGGGCGTCTCGTGTCAGCAGACCCTTTTCGCGCAGCGCCTCGGTAGTTTCCGGGGCGGCCTTCATCAGGGCCCTTGCCAGTCCCAGCATGACGGCGTCTGCCTGTCCGGTGGGTCCGCCGCCGTTGACGTTCGCCCAGACGTCGTAGTTGCCTGTCATCTGGACGGTGGCGAGGGGGCTTAATGCCGCCTGGCGGTCGCGGTCGGACTTGAAATATTCCTCGACCGGCCTCTTGTTGATAATCACCTTTCCCGAACCGGAGCGAATTCGGACGCGGGCGACGGCTGTCTTCCGCCGACCCGTGCCCCAGATGTACGTCTTGGGCGCATCAGTTGCCGGCGCCAAGGCGGGGGTCGATTCGGTAGCGGCCGGCTCGGCGGCCGCTTCGATCTCGTTATTTTCCGGTGCTGCTTCTGTCATAAATCTGGACCTCTTTTTCATTCGCGCGAATTCGCCTTCATTCGCGCAATTCGCGTTTTATAGTTCGATTTTCACCGGCTGTTGGGCCTGGTGCGGATGTTCGGTTCCGGCATAGACCTTTAGTTTCGTCAACATCTGTCGGCCTATGCGGTTCTTAGGAAGCATTCGCCGGATGGCGTCGAAGACGATTTTATCCGGGTGCTTTTTCCGCATCTCCGCCGCCGAGAGGGACTTATACCCGCCGGGGTAGCCAGTGTACCAGTCGTATTGTTTGTCGGACCACTTATTTCCGGTCATGCGGATCTTCTCGGCGTTGACGATGATCACGAAATCACCGGTATCCACGTGCGGCGTGTACTCCGGACGATGCTTGCCCATGAGGATCATAGCGACCTTCGTCGCCATTCGGCCAAGTATCTTGTCCTCGGCATCGACAAGATGCCACGCGGCGACGACCTCGCCGGGTTTTGCCATATATGTTTTCATCTGTTCTTTCCGTTACCAAAAGTACCAAATGGGAAAAGAGCACCGCATTATGGCGTTTGAATGTTCCCTGTCAAGTGTTTTGCGAAGATTTCCAAGATACATCGGGACGAGCCCCACCCCGACAGTGGATTGACATCACAACGACATTTCTGTCTAATGACCCATGGACGGAGTCGATTTTCCGAAACCACAGACAGAATGAGACACGCGGTAGATGCCAAACGAAATCCAAATCATCAAGGCCGAACTGAATGATGTTAGGTCGGTTTTTCTCGAAACGGTGAAGATTATCCCTTCGTTCAATATCACGGACAAGAAGGTTCTGCCCTATGGGCTTAAGCCGCACACTCGCTCAGTAAGTTGGATTGTCGAGCAGGTCATAACACAACAGGCAAAATATCACGCCAAGGCACTGGGGCTTGATACCGTTGATATCGACATGCCCGACACCTGCCTGCATGATTGCGTGGTTGTGAAGGACGGATGTACATATTTCGTGAACGTCAAGATCACGAACGCCGAAACCAAAGACAACAAGAATGATATCGCCGCAGTAGAAAAACTGTATATGCAGTACAAGGTTAACAAGAATTACCGGTTAATATACGCCTGCTTTGGAGTGGTTTTCCGGGACATAACGATTTCGTTTATGCCGAATTATATCCACGTGTTCTCGCCACAATTTCTTCCGATTTACGTGAACCCGCGAAATGACAAAATACAGGCGTATTATAAGCATGATCCGATCTGCCGCTCACGAAGTGCGTTTTTGCGTCTCTTGCGAGAGAATTCCAAGAGTATCGTTCTGGAGTAGCCAAAATGATTGCGGATAATTTACTCGATAACGTAAGCAACGTGGATGCTCTTGATGGATTTCGTCAGATACCGGACAACACGGTTGATTTGATTATTGCGGATCCGCCGTATTGTCTTGGCAAGGATTACGGAAACAATTCGGATAAATTATCTCCATCAGACTATCTGGAGTGGTCCAGGACCTGGATTGAAGCAGCAGTTCCCAAACTCAAAGACACCGGGAGCCTGTATATATTTCTGACTTGGAGGTACAGCCCTGAAATTTTCGTATTTCTGAAATCGCGGTTGATAATGCTTAATGAGATTATTTGGGATCGTCGTGTTCCGAGCATGGGCGGAAGCACAAGGAGATTTTCGTCTGTTCACGACACCATAGGTTTCTTTGCCAAAACCCCGGAGTATTATTTTGACCTCGATGCTGTGCGAATCCCCTACGATCCGGAAACGAAAAAGGCCCGTTCCCGCTCAATATTCGTCGGGAAAAAATGGCTGGAGATGGGATATAACCCTAAAGATGTCTGGTCGGTTTCCCGCCTGCACGCCCAACATGGCGAAAGAGAAGACCACCCCACGCAAAAACCGCTGGAGATCGTGGAACGTATGGTCAAAGCAAGTTGTCCGCCTGGTGGTATCGTTTTGGACCCATTCGCCGGTTCCGGGACAACGGCGGATGCCTGCGCCAGAAACGGGCGACATTTCATCGCCTTTGAAATTAATCCTGATTACTGTGAAATTGTCGATCGCAGAGTGAAACTCGCATCTTCTCAGCCTTCACTCTTTCCCGTCTCATAATCCGAAATTGTAATTCATCGCCTGTCTGCTTACTCACCTGTTTCATCCGAACAATCACTCCGGAGCGGTTTTCGGCATGTAGTTGTTTTGCCTGAAGAACTCGACCGCCTCGCCGACCGAGCGGAAGAGTCGCGTGGCGGTTTCCGTGATGAAGGGCGAAGGGTCCGCCTGGGCCGACCAGATGACGAAGACGTCCTTGCCGGCCTCGTGCGCGTGCTGAAGTTCGCGCTCGACGCCGGAGGATATGCCGGGGCGCCTCGCCGACCCGTCGCCGGCGGGCACTGCCGGTATCAGCGAGATTATCATGTCGGACTGGTCGATGAGTTTGAAGTCGCGGGCGTATATCTGCCCGTCGATGTCCGGCAGGATCGCCAGCAGTTCGATTGTCTCGATGCTTATCTGCCTGCCGTCCACATTCAGGGGAACGAAGCGGTCGCCCGCCTCGGCGGCCGCCAGCGCCAGGCTGCAAAGATGCTTTTCCTCCAGGTCGCCGGGGTCGAAGCAGATGAATTGCCGCTTCATCTCCGCGCGGAACTGCTGAATCCGCGAGATTGTTTCGGCATCGTCGATGTTGGTCATCGGGAAACTCAGGTAGGCTTTTTTCCACTTCCGGTTCGAGATTAGTCTTGCCAGCATCTCGGCCGGTCCGGCGTCGTCCGTTTCGTCAGGCCCGCGGGAGAGAATGTAGAAGCATCCGTGCCCGCGAACAATCTGGCTGAGCAGTTCGGTGGCCAGGATTTCTTCTTCCCGCCAGACCATCAGGTCTTTGAGCGTGTGGTTGGTGTGCCCGTCGCGGAGGAGGCGAGCGTGGACGCGGTCGATATTATCGACGAGCGTTACGTACAGGTCGGCGGCCAGTTCGCCCATAAGGTCGTAGTCGAAGGCGTAGAACAGACCGTGGCGCCAACGGAAGGTGGCGTGGGTATTGACGATGATGTTGTCTTTGGCGGCGCC
>CAYUYD010000277.1:0-3632 GCA_964449105.1 uncultured Planctomycetaceae bacterium
CGCCGTTCCAACAGTAGGTGCAGACTTTTTCCCTCGGCAGGCCTATGGCCTCGATGAGATTCTCCAGCGTCTGATACTTCAGCGATGTGAGGTTCATTCGCTCCCTGATCTTATCGACCATCAGGCAGTATTTCCCGGAGCCGTGGCAGGCATATTCGGACAGGCCTTCGTCGGCCTGACCCTCGATTTCCGCAATTGCCCTGCGGGCGGCAAGATCCAGTTCGGACTTTGACCTGGAGAAGTTCAGGAACTTGCAGCCATAGATAAGCGGCGGGCACGCCGGCCTCATGTGCACCTCAAGCGCGCCGCTGTCGTAAAGGCGCTGAATGGTGTCCTTCAACTGCGTTCCGCGAACGATGGAATCCTCGCAGAACAGCAATCGCTTGCCCTTTATAAGTTCCCGCACGGGAATAAGTTTCATCTTGGCGACCAGGTCGCGGACGTCCTGGTCCTGAGGCATGAAACTCCTCGGCCAGGTGGGCGTGTACTTGACGAAGGGCCTTGCGTAGGGAATACCGGCCTGGTTGGCGTAACCGATTGCGTGCCCGGTCCCGGAGTCGGGAATCCCCGCCACGAAATCGACCGAGACATTATCGTTCTTCGCCAGCAGCGCGCCGCAGCGATTCCTGGCGGCCTCGACGTTGATGTCTTCGTAACATGAGGCAGGGTATCCGTAATACACCCACAGGAAGGCGCATATCTGCATTTTTTCGCCGGGCGGGGCAAGTTGTTCAATACCGTCTGCCGTTATGCGCACGATCTCGCCCGGTCCGAGGTAGGAATGCACCTGGTAATCCAGGTTCTCGAACGCGCAGGTCTCCAGCGTAGCCGCCCACGCGCCGGGCTTTTTCCCGATAACGACGGGCGTCCGCCCCAGCCTGTCCCGCGCGGCGTACACACCGTGCCGCGTCGCCAGCAGCAGCGAGCAGGAACCTTCGATTGACTCAAGGACGTTCCGGATGCCGTCGGCGAAGGTCTCCTGCTGGTTAATAAGTGTCGCGACGAGTTCGGTGGGGTTAATCGCCCCGCTGCTCATTTCGGAAAAGTGCGTGGTCCTTTTTCCGAACGCCTTTTCGGCCAATTCCTCGGCGTTCCTGACCACCCCGACGGTTACGATGGCGTACGTGCCGAGGTGTGAACCGATAATCAGAGGCTGGTCCTCGAAATCGCTTATGACGCCGATGCCAGTGTTTCCTTCCATGCGCGGGACGTCGTCTTCGAATTTCGCGCGGAACTGGGCTTTTTCTATGTTATGGATGAATCGCGTGAAGCCGTCCGGTCCCCACACCGCCAGGCCGCCGCGTTTCGTACCGAGGTGGGAATGATAGTCCGTACCGTAGAACAGGTCGTCAATGCAATCGTCTTTTGATGCGACACCGAAGAAACCTCCCATCGTTGATTATCCTTTCGTGTTAGATCGTTCCGTCGAATACCGATGCCGGCATGGGCGCGGCAGAGCATACCAGAGTTTGCCTGTCCGGGACAGAGGCTTTATCCGTCGTCGTCTTGACGATAAACCGATACGCCCGCATAATGAAGGAACAGCAGGCCGCTGTTTTGGTAGGGTGTCCGAGCGGTTGAAGGAGCCGGTCTTGAAAACCGGTGTGGGCGAAAGTCCATCGTGGGTTCGAATCCCACCCCTACCGTTGGAGGTTCTTCGCAGCCGCGTGCCTGCCGGCAGGCAGGCGGGTCTCACACTGAAAAATCATGGCAGAGCCCCGCCTCGCCGTTAGCGACCGAGGCGGGCACGACGCGCCTGCTCATGTCCGTTCGCCGAACTTACAGCCAGCCTTTTTTCCTGAAATACACCAACATCGTTACGGCAGCCGCGAGCATCAGGCCCAGGAGGGCGGGGTATGCCCACGCCAATTTCAATTCAGGCATGTGCTCGAAGTTCATACCGTACACGCCTGCGACGAAAGTCAGGGGAATGAAGATGCTCGCCATGACCGTCAGGACCTTCATCACCTCGTTCATGCGGTTGGATGTGCTGGAAAGGTAGATGTCGAGCATGCTGCTGATGGCCTCTCGGGAGTTTTCCACTGCGTCGATAATCTGCACTGTGTGGTCGTAGAGGTCGCGGAGGTAAATACTGGTTTCTTTGCGAATTAGGGGCGATTCGGACCGATTTGCAGCGTTCGCCATGTCCCGCAGCGGCCAGGCGCATCTGCGGAAAAAGAGAGTCTCGCGCTTGAGCGTATGTATCTCGCTCAGCAATGCCGGCGAGGGGTTCGTAATCAACTGGTCCTCGACAACCTCCATGTTTTCGCTGAACTTCTCCAGGATACCGAAGTAGTTGTCTATGATCGCATCGGCTATGGAATAGACGAGATAGTCTGCGCCCATCTGTCTGATTCGACCCTTTCCGCTGCGAATGCGTTCGCGTATGAGTTCGAATACGCCGCGCGGCGTTTCCTGAAATGAGATGACGAAGTTTGGTCCAAGAATCAGGCTGACCTGTTCGGCGACGATCTCACGCTCGTTCGGATCGTAGTAAAGCATCTTCATTGCGAAGAAACAGTAAGAAGTGAGATCCTCGTACTTGGGCCTCTGGGTCGTGTTGGCAACGTCTTCGAGCACCAGCGGATGGATGTCGAAAATCCTGCCGACGGCCTCTATGACGGAAATGTCGTGCAGGCCGGCAATGTCGATCCAGGAGACGGTGTCGCTCTGCCGCAGCCGACTGCACTCCTCTATCGTCCTGGGGTGGAACTCATCGATTTTTTCGGCGTCGTAGTCCAGGACCGTGATTTCGACCTGGTCGGTCTTACGTTCGCCGATGTGGATAAGCGTTCCGGGAGGCAGACCCGTTTTCGACGCTCGCTTACTGGTGCGTTTCGGCATAATCGCTCTTCCTTCCCTTGTAAGCGCCGCAGACCCGCCGCGGCGGACGCCGCAGCCGCAGAATACCCCTATCTGCCGGTAAAGTCCATACAGACAGGGGAATGCTCCGGTTGATTAAGACTTGCAGCCGATGCCCCTTATGGCAATAATGCACGCCCGTGGCTTCGGACGAGATCGGAGTAAGTCCACCTTCTAGTTAAAACACCGATATACCGGCATAAAGGGGCCAAAAGTATGGAAATCCGAGAGATTCAATCGCAGGATATGGACGTTTCGGCGTTTATCGCCGGGCAAGTCAAGGAAATCGGCAAGGCGGTAGGCGCCGGCCTGGCCGTCAACGCCCTTTCCGGCGGCGTGGATTCTGCCGTAGTAACGCTGCTTGGGCACCGCGCGCTGGGGGATCGGCTTAAGACATATTTTATCGAGAACGGCCTGATGCGGGAAGGCGAGCCGGAGTATATAAGAGACATCTTCGCAGACCTTGGCGTGAAGGTTGAGATTATCGACGCCGGCGAACAGTTCTTCACCGCATTGAAGGGCGTAACAGACCCCGAAGAAAAACGCGACAAGGGTATCACGCAGGTATTTTACAAGGACGTCTTCGGCCGGCTGGTCAGGGACTGCGGCGCGAAGGTTCTTTTGCAGGGTACGAATTACACGGATGTCGAGGAGACGGTCGCCGGCGTCAAGCGCCAGCACAACATCCTGGCGCAACTCGGAATCGACACCGAGAAGGCCTACGGATACAAGGTGCTCGAACCGATTATCCAGTTGCGCAAACCCGCCGT
>CAYUYD010000278.1:0-3609 GCA_964449105.1 uncultured Planctomycetaceae bacterium
ACACCAGGTCGAGCAGACACTCAGCTACCATGTCGCGTGCATCCGCTTGTTCTCGCGGACACATGAACTGGCGAAAATGAACGGGCTGGCGAAATCCTTCGGCGACGATTACGCCGGGCGGATGGAAAAAATGACCGAGGTGCTTATGAAGTTGGGCCTTCCGGACGGTTCCTCGGCCCAGTTCGGTGACACGACCAGTCCCCAGAAAATCCGGCCGGTGCTGGCCGAAGGAGCCGACGTCTTCGGACGAAAGGATTTCCTGTACGTAGCCACAGCCGGCAAGGAAGGCACGCCGCCTAAACAGACCGCCTATGCCCTTACCGACAGCGGGTTCTACTCAATGCGCAGCGGGTGGGATGAAAAGGCCATATGCCTTGTCTTAAAGTGCGGGCCTGGACCCTACTGGCACCGCCAGCCGGATAACGGCACGTTTGAACTGTATGCAGGCGGTCGGCGGTTGACGCCCGATTCGGGCACGTATATCTACCACGGCGACCCCGCCGGGCGGGAGTGGTTCCGCCAGACCAGCGTCCACCAGACGCTCACGCTCGACGGCAAGAATTCCGCATATAAGCCGGTCCTGCGACTCTGGAAACCCGGCGAGGAAATTGACGTATTAGTCCTTGAGAACGACAGTTACGAAAACCTCACACACCGCCGGGCCGTCCTGTTCGTGAAGAAGAAGTTTTTCGTGCTTGTGGACGAGGCGATCGGAAAGGCAGGGGGGGATGTGGACCTGCACTTTCAACTCGCACCGGGCGAGGCTGTCTTCGACAAGACCGCCCCTTCGGCCCGCACAGACTTCGACAAGGGCGCAAACGTCTTGATTCGCAGCCTGGCGCAGAAGGAGATGGTTCTGGAGGAAGAGAAAGGCCAGGTTTCGTTCAAATACGGTCAGAAGCAGCCGAGACCGGCGTTCCGCTTCCGCATTATGAAAAAGCCGAACACTCCGGCAGTCAGATTCATTACGCTGGTCGTGCCGTATGAAGGGGACGTTCCACAGACGAAGGTTTCTCTGGTCGGCTCACCCGCCCCCGGAGCAGGACGAATCGAACTGGACGTTACCGTCGGGGTCGTTACCTGCCGCATCGGGTACGACCTGGAAGATAAGAATACCTGGATTCGATAGACAGCCGGTTGGCCCGTCCTTCCGCTACTTCAAGACAGGTGCGCTTTCCCATGCGAGTTTGGTTTTCCCGTCGAGGACATCCGTGGCGGTGTGGCAGGCGAGCGGCTCTCCGACGATCCAATCGTGTGTGGGCAATTCGAGTTTGGAATGGACACGGCACTCGATATTGACGGGGCACTCGACAATCAACGGGGCCCGTACTTTAACGGACGGTGCGGGCGTAAGGTGCGCCAGGGCGAACTTGTCTGCATCGGGCTGACGGGTCAATGAAACCGACCCGCAGACGCCCCAAGCCTCGGCCAGGCCGGCGTGGGGGATGTTGATTACAAACTCGCCGGTCTGTTCGATGCAGGTTGTGGTGTAGCGTTTCCAGAAAGACCCGCCTGACGGGCGGGCACACATGGCGATACCGAACATATTCGGCACACCGTTGACAAGCGCCCATGCCCCGACCGTGCAGATGTCGACCTTGCCGGCAGAATCAACGGCTGTGATAAGAACAACCGAACCCGGATAAAACGGTGAAAAGTCCACATCGCCGGGAAATGATACGCGTTTGTCCACGGTTACGTCCTTTCAATACGCCTGGAAGAGTTTTGCTCCGGGGTAATAGGCGGAGAGGATTTCCTGGACGGAGCATCCGCGGAGCGCTTTTCCCTGAGCGCCCCATTGGCAGAGTCCGACGCTGTGTCCGAAGCCGCGTCCGCGGTCGAAGACAATCGCATCGCCCGTATCGCGGATTCGGCAATTCATGCTGTACAGGCCCTGGACCTGCCCGCCCCGCAGCAATGAAATGCGCAGGTCGTCCGCCCGTATGCGAACCTTCTGCCCATTGGTCCCGACAACATTAATCCAGATCGGGTGGGAGAAATCGCTTCCAGGCCACTCTTCCTCGACGACCTCGATGGTCTTCAGCCCGCCGAGTCCGGCGACCTGGCGATATTGTCCGCACAGGGCGCGATAGATGACGTCCTTTGGTATTGTTACCGTCGGCCAGCGATAGCGGCTGGAGGCATTGCAGTCTTCGCATTTCTGACCACCGGCCAGCGGGCCTGAAGTTATCGGCGGTCCTGAGAGGACATACGCGCTGTTTGTTATCCCTCCGCAGCAGGAGGAATAATACGCCTTAAAGACCTTTTCGTTCCCTTCCGGTCCGGCGGCGAGGACGACGCCCCGCGTGGTTTCGACGGCATGAAGGGCGTTGTCGGTCTCCGCCTGGAATCCGCCATATACCTGCGAGGACTGGTCGGAGCGAAGGTCGTACCGGCGCGTCCGGCCAAAAGTGCCCATTTCGTAAAAGGCGTAAGTCCTGGCTGCTATCGCCTGGGCCTGATAGGTCCTGATGTGCCATGATGGATACAGCTCGCTCGCGAGTACGCCCGCGAGGTAACTCTCCATGTCCAGATGATTGACAGCGAGGATTCCGCCGTCCTCGGCGGTAGTGAAGACGACTTTCCCGCGATATGATCGGGAACCGACGCGGACAAATGATTGCCCGACGGCTGTGACAGCCAATTCATCTGCGGCGTAATCGCCTGCGTGCAGTAACCATCGCCCGTCTCGGCGGGACATTTTTCCTTCCGGCAGCGGAGCCATAGACTGGGCGACAACGGAGCCGCCTGCGTAAATTTCGTATGGTCCCGTGGTGCCGACGCTGATGGATTCGCCGGTTCCGGCGTCGGCTATAAGCACGCGGACAATCGGGGTCCCCGTCGGCAGGGCAGGGGCGGGCATGCTGCGGTACTGATAGCATGATACAGCCGGCAGCCCGACCAATAGAACTACGGCAGCCGATGCGGCATATATCGCAAGATGTCGCCGACGTTTTGACATTAGAGCAAATGAAAAATGTAAAATGCTAAATGATAAATGGAAAACAAAACAGCAGCACGCAGCACAGCAGGCATTTCGCATTTATCATTTATCATTTATCATTTTCCCTCATGGTGTTTCCCGCAGGTACAAGCCGTACTCTTTCAGTCGCAGATTGACTTCCTCCAGCGAGGTTTTTCCGAAGTTCTGGCAGGCGAGAAGTTCCGCTTCGGTCTTTGCGACCAGTTCGCCGAGAGTTTTAATCTTCAGGTGGTCCAGCACTTTGCGTACACGTACGGAAAACTCGACCTGTGCCAGCAGAATCGCCAGAACGCCCTCGTTTCCAATCGTCGGTCCTGATTCGGTTTCGCCGATTTGTTCCAGGACGTTTGACTCCCGCAGCTGCCCGATGCTCAGGTTTTTCATCGACAGCATCGTCTTGATTTCCGCCAGCGAGGTTTCGCCGAAGTTTTTATACTCC
The DNA here is from genome assembly GCA_964449105.1 of uncultured Planctomycetaceae bacterium. Lineage (GTDB taxonomy): Bacteria > Planctomycetota > Phycisphaerae > SM23-33 > SM23-33 > JAUWNJ01. Next base: position 3,423 of record CAYUYD010000278.1, read on the forward strand.
AGCAGTTCCGGCTCTGTAACATTCAACAGGTCGCCGAGCGTACGGATATCCATTTTCTTCAGGCAGTTTCGTGCACGGACGGACAATTCAAAATCGGTAACGGGAATTGCCAGCAGGTCGTTGCGGCGTGCGAGGCGTTTTGCCTCATCCTCGTCGAAGACCATTATTTTGGAGGCCGCGGCGTCCT
>CAYUYD010000279.1:0-3597 GCA_964449105.1 uncultured Planctomycetaceae bacterium
CCCTTCCGGCATTACTTTCAAAGAGAAGATTGTAAAACCGCTCTCACCGGCTTTGCGCTTCATCCATTCCGCCTGTTTTTCCTCACCGTAAACAGAAACCCGCTTCGAGTATTTCCCCTCTGCAACGAAAACGCGCTTTGTCGGGTTGGCCCTCAACCTGAAGGCTAGCGTCATGCCGTTCCTGATTTGTCCCACCTGTCCGTCGATGGCTTTGCAGGCGGGTCCCGAGAGAAAATAGCTGTCCCCCAGCTTCAACCAGTCGGGTTTCTCGCCGGACTGGACGTAAACCACGGCGTTCCCCCGGCCACCGTTCACGTCCACCCTGAACAATACACCCATTTTGCTTCTGGCCGCATCTTCTTCGATGTCAGGAAACGCGGTCATTATCTTCTTGTGTATCCGGACTGGGCTTGCGAGTTCTTTCATCACCTTTTGACTGTACGGATTGAGCACCAGCTTTGATAAATACATGGTCAACAACCCCCTGTCGTCAATGGATTCCCCTTAGCGGTATCTCTTCCAGTTTGATGTATTCCGTTGTAACCCGGCGCAGGGCGAAGTCGCGCGCGGCGAACGACAGTGGCCAGTCGGGTCTTGTCATCTCACCGTGTTCGGTCTCGACGACAAGTCTGAGGGTCTCTGGCCGCTTTTCAGGCTCCGGGGTTTTTCTACACATAATCCCCGGCCACGGGTATCGGCGTAGCGCTTCTTCAAGGTTGTCTTTCTCCCTCAGCCCGTCGGGTATCCAAACGGGCACAGACGGGGGGTACCCCTTTCTCCCTAGAAATAGCATCCAGACGGGTTTCTTCACAGCTTCGTTGATTCGAGATAGCAAATCCAGTTCCCCCTCCAGCGCTACGAGAAAATCGGCGTCGGCGAGATAGTACCTGTTGGAGGTCACGGCTGTGCCTCTTCTCAGCTTGCCATCAGCCGTTACGACATCGGCCGCGGTCTGGAAGTCTCTTCTCACCGTCCCCGGAAAATCGACCCGTACTCCCATGCGGAGCGAGGCGAGGTCTTCCAGACTTTCCGAGCGCGCTCTCCCGAGAGCCGAACAGACCAGCCCGAGGATTCCGCTTCTTGAGGGTGCCACCCCCGTGTCTCTGACATCGAAACGGCTGTCAATCCCCCAAGACTGCATTACTCCAGCGGAGCGAAACAGCAAAGTTGCCATGGGTATCAACCTACAGGTTTTCTCTTATTCGGCTCACCAGTTCGTCGAAGTCGGACACCTCGCTATCCGCGAGCGAGGACCCGTCAAGGTCGGTGTCAACCAAGAGCACGGGTGAAACAACAATGCCAAAATCGCCGTACGCTTTCACCAGACTGTCCCAGTACTCGCCAAGAGCTTTGACCGAGCCCTCGATGAGGCTTGTGTCGCCTCTCGGGCAAATCGGCTTCACAAAAGCGTTGGCGAGGTTCCAAAGCATCCCGGTCTTCAGAACCGCGAGCACCATGCTCGGCGGGTTGTGGGCGGCGAACGTGTTTTGCTTCCCAGACGGGATGGCGTAAGTGAAACCTTTCATAAAAGCCTCCGTCGCCTGTTTCGTCAGTTCTTCGTCGCCGTCTAGGTTCTCCATAAGCTGGTCTATGTCCAGTGTCGCGTAGCGGTAGTAACAGGGGGAATCAAACTCCACCGTTCCCATCATTCCTGCGCCAACGGTGTCGTCTGGGTTCAGGTCATCAACCGCCGTGTAGAAGTCGAAATCGACTTCGATGCGGTTGGTCGAGATGCCGTGCGCCACCTGACAAGCAGCATCCGTGTTCCGCTTGGGAAGGTCTGCGAGCATCCGGCCGAAAAGTCCCAAATCGACGGCCTTGTCCGACACAAGCACGTCATCAAGCGCCTTCTTAACCTCTACGTCCACCTTCGCACCCTTTTCTAGAGCGTCCCAGTTTGCGTCGCAGAGATCAGCCAGTTCATCGAGCTTCGCCGTGCCGATGAAAACGAGATATTGTGTCAACCCGTCTTCGCCAACGCTGGCGTCCTTGCCGAACACGACCCGAACTGCATTAGCAACAACTTTCTCAGCCTCTTCTTTGTCCCTGCCCCTCACGACCAGATTCTTGACGCACTCACCAACCATCCTCCTCGTCCTTACGGCGAGGGCCTCCCTGTCCACCAGTCCATTGTCGGCGACATACCTCCTCACAGCCCTCTTGATGCACTGGCTGGAAATTCGGCCCCTACGGTAACCGCCGAACTCACAATCTTTCGGAGTTCCCGTGTCGTCCCGGTTCAGGCAAGAAGGCCCGAAGTTCTGGACGACGTGCAATTCCAATTTCATCCTACTCCTCCTTCTTTTTCTTAGGTTTCCAGAATTCGGAAACCCATTTTTTCTGGACAAACTTGTCCGGGTGTCCCCAGTAACAGATGTCTTTCATGAGTTGCTTCCAGTTGACCGGAACGTCATTCGCCTTCAGCAAACTGACGGCCTGCCGGATGTGAACGGGGAAATCCTCCTCGTCAGAATCAACCAATGCAATAAACCGTTTTTCGATACTGTCACTTGGGTCGGGTATTTTCCCGATCGCCGTCCCGATGTTTCCCTTCCCTCCTTTCATTGGATGCGAAGCGAACAAAGCAGCCACTAGATAAGCTTCGCGGACCTCCCTTTGCGAAAGACCGTCCGGCAACCAGGGCGCCACCCACCGCGACCCTTCGAAGTTGAGTTCCGGGTCTCTTCTCCCAAGCCCCCTCTTCAAAGCAGCCAGCGCGCCCCTGTTTCCGGTGTCATGCAGTCTTTCAAGATGTAGCACGAAAGATTCTCTCCAATCAGACACTGCCGCCCCCCTTCTCGATTATCTTGTTTATGTTTCCCTCAAAACCCTCTCGGTTTCCGCCGACGCCTTCAACACTCTCGCTGAAGTGCCGGTGAACCGGCACAGGCTCTCAAAGTCCTTCACGGCGATTTCTTTTAGTAATAACAGAAATTGCTCTAGTTCTTCCTGCTGCGCCGGCGAAGCGGCGAGGTTGTAAGTAAACTCGTTGAACGACCCTTCAACCTCCGTCCAGTAGAGTGGATTGCGGTAGTTGCCGATTTCGGCAAACCTGTCGATGCTCTTGGCCAAAACCCATGTCCTCTTGAAAAGTTCGTTTCCGACTTCCTCAACAGCCGTCAGGGCTTTCTGCAACTTGTCCACAAGGTCGGCGTCGGTAAGATATTCGGAGTTCAGTGAAAAACTGTCTTGTGCCCACAGCCAGATTTTCGATGACTTTCTAGGAGCCTTGGTAACCCCGTAGGCTGATACGGGAAACCTTTCTTCTCTGAGAGTTTCTTCATCGCACAACTCTCCTAGCCACAAGAGGTTTTGAGGGGGTTTCTTGATCTCTTTTCCTTTCGATTCTTCTTCGACCACCGATTCCAGCAGGCTGTAGAAGTCTCTCCATAGTGCTTTGCCCTCTCTGAACTTCACGGATTTCAAAGGTTTGTCGGCCTTTCCGGAAAAGGCGGTCATCGTCTCGTACCGGCTTTTCATGGAAGTCTCCGGAAGGGAATAGCCGGACATCACGAGCACGTCGTTGACTTCTATTCCGTCTGCTTCCACCGGAAACAGGAGCATTTTTCGTGACTGCCAGGTGAGCCAATCAAGATT
>CAYUYD010000280.1:0-3503 GCA_964449105.1 uncultured Planctomycetaceae bacterium
GAAGCGGCGCCGATTGGCCCTGGGATGAGATTTGCGAGAATCTCGTCGAGTCAGCCGGTTCGGACAGGCCTCTGCGTGTCGGTGGTCGGCGGTACTATCATGCAGCCTCCGCCGGTCGATTGTCCGCCACAGGCGAAACGATTACGGTTGTCCTCCTGGCCGACGAAACCGCTGTGGCTGGGCCTACGCGGACGATACTGCGGGGGTATATGATTATCCTCGGTATCACGGCTGTGCTTCTGGCTGTCGGTATGTACATCCTCGGCCTGGGTCTGGTGGGGCGGATAAAACGCCTCAACCGGACCATCGACGGCGCCTTTTCCGACGAGCCGGTCCGCGCCGAGCGGCGCGGTGATGAACTTGTCCGACTTTCGAGCGCGTTCGAAGATTTGCTGGCGCGGCTTGAGCGCAGCCGGGAGCGACTTGTCGCCCAGCAGCGGCTGGCGACGACGGGCAAGATCGCCTCATCGGTGGCACACGAGGTTCGCAATCCGCTCCAGGCGATGAGGCTGACCGTGCAGATGCTGCGTGAAAAATCCCCGCCCGACGCCCGCGAGGGGTGCGACCTGGTCCTCGGCGAGATCGACCGATTAGGCCTGCTGACAGATGAATTGCTGGTACTTGCCGGAAAGGCTGCCCCGCGCATCGAACCGGTGAACCTTTCCGGCGAACTGGACGAGACGGTCCGCCTGCTGCGATTTCAGTTCCGTCAGCGCGATATCCGCGTGGAGGTCGGCTTGTCGCCGAACCTGCCGACAGTGCAAATGGACCGCAACCACTGTCGGCAACTGTTGTTGAACCTGTTGTTGAACGCAGCCGAGGCCTCGCCCCGCGGAGCCGCAATTCGCGTCGAAGGCGGTCTCGATGCGGGCGAACTGGTCCTGCGAATCAGCGACAGCGGTCCGGGCTTCCCGAAAGAGGTTCTGGAAGGGCAAAGCGAGGAGTTCTTCTCTACGAAGACCTCCGGCGCAGGGCTGGGACTGTCCATCTGCCGGAGGATTATCGCCGAGGCCGGCGGGCGATTGAAACTGTACAATACGGATGACGGCGCGGTAGCGGAAGTAACGCTGCCGGTCGCTGAATAAGCGATTTACCAATGAGCGAGAACAGGCCGAATATCCTGATAATCGACGACGATCCGGGCGTTTGCTGGGCGCTGGCGGAATTGGCTAAGTCGATGGGTTTTCTGGCCGCGACCGCTTCCGACGCCGGCGAGGGGATGAGGAAACTCGCCGGCGGGGGTGTGGACGTGGTCGTTCTGGATATTCAACTTCCCGGTTTCAGCGGCCTGGACGCTCTGCCGAAGATTAAGGCGAACCATCCCGACCTGCCGGTAATCGTCATCACCGCATTCGGTACGATGGAGACCGCTATCACAGCCGTTCAGCGCGGGGCGTTCGAGTATCTGCTCAAGCCGGTGGATATGGACGTGCTCAAGACGGTTATCTGTGCCGCTCTGGAGCATCGCCGGCGCGGTGCCGAACTGGCTGCCGCGGTTCCCTCGCCGGTGACGGACTCGGCCATGATCGGTCGCTGCCCGGAAATGCAGGAGGTTTTTAAGCAGGCTGCGGTTGTCTCGGCTACCGAGATGCCTGTACTTATCCAGGGCGAGACCGGCACCGGAAAGGAACTTCTGGCTCGGGCGATTCATAGATACTCGTCCCGGTCGGCCGGTCCCTTCGTAGCGGTGAACTGCTCGCTTCTGAGCGGCGAGTTAATCGCCAGTGAACTGTTCGGACACGAAAAGGGCGCTTTTACCGGAGCGGACCGGGCTTCCGCCGGAAAGGTCGAATCGGCTGACGGCGGAACGCTTCTGCTGGACGAGGTCGGCGACCTGTCGGCAGAGGCACAGGCGCGCCTGCTGCGGTTCCTGGACGATGGGGAGTTTTATCGCGTCGGCTCGTCCCAGCCGAGGCGGGCCGACGTGCGCATAATCGCAGCGGCCAATCGCCCGCTTCGGGCGGCTGCGCTGGCGGGGCAGTTCCGACGGGACCTGTTCTTCAGAATCTCCGGCGCGACCATCGAACTTCCGCTGCTGAATCAGCGGGGCGAAGACGTTCACCTGTTGATAGATTATTTCCTCGCCGGCTGCGGCGCAAGGGGGATAACGGACCAGGCAAGGGTGATATTGAACGCCTATGCCTTTCCCGGAAACGTCCGCGAACTACGCAACATCATTATCGCCGCTGCGGCAATGGCGTCGGACAGACCCGTCGGGCCGGAGCACCTTCCTGAGGAAATTTTCCGCCCGACTGTCCCTGCCCGAACCGATTCGCTCGAACAACTGGCCGAGGGTATGCTGAACGAAGTCCTTGCCTCTTCCGGCGAGAAGGGATACGAAGAACTTATAGCCCGCTGGGAAAAACCGATATTGTCGGCTGCTATGAAGCGATTTTCCGGCAACCAGGCCCGGATATCCGACGCCCTGAAAATGCACCGCTCCACGCTGCGAAAGAAACTGCGAGGGTATGGACTTATCGGAGGCGTTTAACTTTTTTTAGAACTGTTCGCCGAATGGGACGATATAAGTATTATCGCATCCCGGTTGAATGGTTTGCCGGCGAAGTATAGAATAACAGCAGGGGTTGGAAGGTACAGCGGGTAACGGTTAGCCGCTGCTTTTTGAGCAGCCCTATAGCGAACACCATGAATGGTGAGGGAGTAAATGTAAATGTTTGAGCGATTTACAGACCGTGCCCGCAAGGTGATGGCCTTGGCCAACCAGGAGGCCCAGAGGTTCAGTCACGAGTACATAGGGACTGAGCACGTCCTGCTTGGGCTGGTCAAGGAAGGAACCGGGGTCGGCGCGAACGTTCTTAAAAACCTCGGCGTTGACCTGCACAAGGTCCGCATGGAGGTTGAGCGACTGGTCAAGTCCGGACCTGAACTGGTAACAATGGGCAAGTTGCCCCAGACGCCGCGCGCCAAAAAAGTCATCGAGTGCGCCATCGAGGAGGCTCGCAACCTCAATCACAACTACGTCGGAACCGAGCATATTCTGCTTGGCCTGCTTCGTGAGCATGAAGGAGTGGCTGCACAGGTCCTGATGAACATGGGGCTGAAACTGGAAGAGGTGCGCGACGAGGTTCTCAACCTTCTGGGCGCCGGTATGGAAACCGCCGGTCCGCCGGAAGGAGCGCCGAGCGACATGGAAGAGCGCAGGAGCCGAGGCAAGAGCAAGACTCCCGCATTGGACAGTTTCGGGCGTGACCTGACCGAGATGGCTCGCAAAGATCAACTGGACCCCGTTATCGGGCGCACCGACGAGATCGAGCGCGTCATACAGGTGCTCTGCCGGCGGACCAAGAACAACCCGGTCCTGCTGGGCGAGGCCGGCGTCGGAAAGACGGCCATTGTCGAGGGTTTGGCCCGCCAGATCGTAGCCAACGACATCCCGGAGATACTCCATGACCGCCGGATCGTCGCGCTTGACCTTGCGATGATGGTGGCTGGTACAAAATACCGCGGGCAGTTCGAGGAGCGCATCAAGGCTGTGATGAACG